>NZ_JAUBRB010000130.1:0-2585 GCF_036701585.1 Microcoleus sp. POL10_C6
ATTTATCGCTTTTACGAAAAGCCGTAAAACTCAGGAATTGTTTATCAACTTTAAGAAATATTTCGAGATGGTAGTGGCGCATCAAAATGTGCTACTCTTGAAAGATTCAGGGCGTTTTTGCGGCTGCTGTTGAATCAGTGAAACCGAAAATGACAACTTTGTCCCCCGTTTACAACTACTTGGATAAGTGGAAAGATGTTTATACGATCGACAAACCGATTAAAGTAATGCACTGCACTTATCCTTACCGCCCTCAGTACGCGAAGAACGTGACGCGATCGCTCTTTACTAGAATAGTCGATCGCACGGCTACAATATTTTTACCAAATCAACTTAACAATCCCTTTGCGCGACTTACGGTGTACCTGAGAAAATTCCGCTCACAGAAGACCACCCGCAAAACCCAATCAATCCCTACGGTGCTACTAAGTTAATGGTAGAACGGATTTTGTCGGATTTTGACGCTGCGTACGATTTCAAGTCTGTTTGTTTCCGCTATTTTAACGCGGCTGGGGCTGACCCTAACTGGTTGTTAGGAGAGGATCACAATCCAGAAACTCACCTGATCCCACTGGTGTTGTTCGCAGCTTTGGGTAAACGAGATTCAATCGCGATTTTTGGCACGGATTACGAGACTCCTGACGGTACTTGCATTCGGGATTACATTCACGTTAACGATTTGGCATCGGCTCACATTTTGGGATTAGAATATTTGTTAAATGGTGGCAAATCTGATTTCTTTAATTTGCGCAATGGTGGCGGCTTTTCGGTGAAAGAGGTGATAGAAACGGCTCGCCAAGTGACTGGAAAAGAGATTAAGGCTGTTGAGTGCGCTCGGCGTCCGGGCGACCCGCCTGCTTTGGTTGGCAGCAGCAAAAAGGCGATCGACACCTTGGGCTGGTCTCCAGAATATCCAGACATCAAGGATATTATCTCCCATGCTTGGCAGTGGCATCAAAAGTGTCACCACTCTTAGTATGTAGCGTGCTTATAGCGCACCTTACCATTACAGCAAAATTTGATTGAATTCTTGTGGAGAGTAGGGGTTGGGCGTCCCGCCCGCCCCAAAAATACAATATGCTAATAATATCTGCTAAATCGGGACAACTCGGCAACCGACTGCTGCTTTTTGCTAATTTCATTGCTTGGGCGATCGAGCATAATTTGACTGTTCTCAATCCGGCTTTTGAGGAATATGCAGAATTCTTTGTGGGAACCGCAGGGGATTTTTTGTGTTCTTATCCTCCTCCATATTTTACCGTAGGAGGTAACAAGTTGGTCAGAAGCAAATATTATAATTTTATTAAATATTTAAGCAAGCAAAAATTATTAAAAACGCAAGAAATAACCCGAAAAAAACCTTTTAGTTGGCTTACATATCAGGATATCGCACAAATCAAGAACGGTTCAATTGTTTGTTTTCAAGGCTGGCTATTTCGAGATGGCTGGTTTGTAGAAGATCTCCCCTATTTACACAAGTACGCCGACCAGATTAGAGCCTACTTTGCACCATTAGAGCGATATAGAATCAATGTAGATCGTTTGATATTTAATTTAAAAGATAACTCTGATATGCTAGTCGGAATTCACATCCGTCAAGGGGATTATGCTCAGCATCAAAAGGGGAGATACTTTTACACTACTCAGCAATATTTAGAAGTCATGAATTCTGTAGTAAGGCTATTTGAGGGCAAAAAAATCAAGTTTTTGATTTGTTCTAATATTCCACAAAATCCTAGTTTATTTGATAATTTTAACTGTGGATTTGGCAGCGGTCATTTAATTGAAGATATGTATGCTTTCGCTGAGTGCGACTATGTTGTCGGGCCGCCTAGCAGTTATACTATGTGGGCTTCTTTTTATGGAGATCAACCTCTTTATATGATCCGCGATGTCAATAAAACAATTAACCTGAAAGATTTTGTACATTTTTATGAATGGCAAGGAATTTTTCACGAACGAGATGACTGGAGTGAGAGCTTTTGGGAGTGGACACACGCTCGGTAAATAAGTAAATCAATAAGTAAATTAATGAATTCAAATAAATTAGCAGTCAAGGGATTTATTACTATATTAACTGGTCTTTACTCTTTCCAGGATTGCGTTCATTTTCTGGCGTCTGTCAGGAAGTTTCACCGGGAACCAATTATTATTTTAATAGATAGAGTTCCTCTAATTTTATATCCTTTACTTCAGGTGTTCGGAAATGTCATATTGAAACCTGCACCCTCTAATGAAAATCCTGTTTTAGCATCGCGACAAGCTAAGCTGGCTTTGTACGGGGAATCTTTGTTTGAGAAAACTATTTATATGGACTGCGATATTTGTTTGCTGTCGCCAATAGATGAGGTTTTTGATTTTCTTGATGGGGTAGATTTGTTGGTGACGGAAGATGTGCAGCCTGCGATTGCTAAAGCGGCAAATTTATTAAGAGTTAAGCAGGATATTCTGTCAACTTTGCAGTCTGTTGGGTTGCCGCTAAATGCAAATAGCATTCAATACAATGGCGGATTTATCGCTTTTACGAAAAGCCGTAAAACTCAGGAATTGTTTATCAACTTTAAGAAATATTTCGAGATGGTAGT
>NZ_JAUBRB010000131.1:0-2552 GCF_036701585.1 Microcoleus sp. POL10_C6
AGCTATAAAAGCGATGGTTAATCCAGATCTGCAAGAACCATCTTTAATTCCTCAAATTTAGACCTGAATCCTTACGATTTAACAGGAAAGGTAATTTTAGTAACTGGTGGCTCGAAAGGGATTGGTGCAGTGACGGTGCAGACTCTGGTTAATGCTGGGGCTGAGGTGATTTTGCATTACTTTCGCAGTCAGAAAGAAGCTGAAGCGATAGCAGCAAGTGTTGCGCGCGATCGCTGTTATTTATTAGCCGCAGATTTTATGGTGGAAAACGCGCCCTCGACTTTGTGGCGAGATGCTTTAAAATGGCGCGGTCATATTGATATTTTAGTTAATAATGCGGGGATTATGCAGTCAGCGGGTATCGAGGACAAATTCGATATTTGGTCGTCAGCTTGGCAGCAAACTCTACAAGTAAATTTAGTTGCCGTTGCCGATTTGTGCCGGGAATCTATTCTGCATTTTCAAACTCGCCGAGTCGGTACAATTATTAATATAGCAAGTCGCGCTGCTTTTCGGGGAGATGACCCGAATTATCTGCATTACGCCGCTTCTAAAGGTGCTATTGTTGCTTTAACTCGCAGCATTGCTAGAGGGTTTGCGGCTGATAATATTTTGGCTTTTACAGTTGCACCGGGATTTGTCAGTACAGAAATGTCTAATCAGTTTATTCAGGAGTTCGGTGAAGCTGATATTATTCGCGATATCCCGATCGGCAAAATCGCTCCTCCTCAAGATGTTGCCAATGTGATCGCGTTTTTAGCGTCGGGTTTAGCTGCACACGCTACCGGGACTACGATCGATATTAACGGAGCCTCTTATGTGCATTGAGACAATAACTGTAAAATACCTCTCAAGGCTCACGCTGATATCTTTTAAAACTCACTAATTTATCACTTTAGCAAGACGCTAAAAACATCATAAATGAATTAGTGTTAGATGAAAAGATAGTCTGAGGAAAGTTGATTATGACAACAGATAACGGCACCAACACCAAACGAGTTGCCATACTCATCGAAAATGGAGTAGAAGATTCGGAATTTCTAGTTCCTTACAACGCCTTAAAACAAGCAAATTTTGAAGTAGTTGTCCTCGGTTCGCGGACAAACGAAAAGTATGCAGGGAAACAAGGAAAAGTTGCCCAGCAAGCTGACGGAACTACCACTGAAGCAGTACCCGCCGAATTCGATGCAGTAGTCATTCCCGGCGGTATGGCTCCCGATATGATGCGGACTAATCCCAATACAGTACGTTTTGTACGAGAAGCATTTGAGCAAGGCAAAATAGTCGCTGCTGTTTGCCACGGCCCGCAACTTTTGATTGAAGCCGACTTGCTGAAAGGTAAAAATGCGACTGGTTTCTTGGCAATTAAAACAGACATGATTAATGCCGGAGCTAACTACATTAACGAAGCTTTAGTAGTTGACGGCAACTTGATCACTTCCCGCCAACCTGGAGATTTAGCAATATTTACCACCGCAATTCTGGCTCGCCTCGGTTACGGCGGACAAGCAGTCGGTTTGCCAGAAGAAACTGACACAAATGCAGAGTGGTGGAAATTAGCTAATGGTTGGGGAGGTTCTACACAAGGCGACATTGTTAAAGGTTTGAATACCGCCCTCGCAGGGGAACGCTATGCTTGCGAAGCATTTCAAAATTATGCGGAAAAAACCCAAGACAGCGATTTGCGATCGCTCTTGAGAGAAATGATTCAAAACAAACAGAACCACATCCTCGCTCTCGAAAAACGCCTCAACGATTTTGGTGAAAAACCCTCAATTCCTGCCCAAATTGCTGACAAATACGCTAAATTAAACACCTCAATGCAAGGAACCGATGAAACGTTCTTGCTGCGGAGCACTCTAGGTGAGTTGCAAACCGGTGTTGTCGATGTCAACAACCTGCGGGTGAAGTTCACAGATCCGGTATCAACGGCTATTTTGACAGAGATAGAATCGGATTTGTCTAAGTGTGAACAAGTCGTTGCTAAACTCTTCCGCGCCCGTGCAGTTTCCCAGGAAATTAAGTCGCCTAAACCTTCGACTAGCCCCGCTGTAAAAATGTAATCAGCAAGGGGATAAATAAGTTTGTAGTTTTGTTGAGAGGTGAAAACCCGCACCAATATCGCAACTACCAACTTGCTCTGAAATCCTACAATATACGCCTTGGCGGTAAAATAAAACCCAACACTAAAAAGCAGATATTCAACTAACTGCAAGGTGGAGGGTTTTATTAAATGGGTTTTATTTTTGTTTCAGCCCCCCGGATACATTCGTAAAGTCGCTTTCTTCAATTTTTCAATTCAATTATTTAATCTAAAATCTAAAATCTAAAATCGATTGACTTGTTCCCTCTTCCTTTAGACAGGAGACACCTGGGCTATAAATGCGCTACTGTGTTGCCAATATTTTGATGAGGAAAAAAAGGCTGTGGTTCCCTTACGCGATGAAAATCCCATTACTATCACTCCCTATGTCACCGGGTGCATCTCACTTTGGCACATACATCAAATTGAAAGTTGACCGTTGAGATAAGCACAGCGAAGAGCAAGGATA
>NZ_JAUBRB010000132.1:0-2534 GCF_036701585.1 Microcoleus sp. POL10_C6
TGTGACCCGCTACAAATTAGGCTATAAGCAATCGGCGATCGAAGATTTAACTACAGCCATCGAACTCAATCCTTACCGAGCCAAGTATTACAGCAATCGGGGGTTTATGCTGACTCGTTTAAAAGATTATAGTGCGGCGATCGCCGATTACAACTCGGCACTGCTGCTCAACCCTAATGTAGCTCAATCTTACTTTAACCGAGGTGCTATCCGCCTACAAATGGAAAATTCCCTGGCAGCACTAGCTGATTTTGAGTCAGCAATTCGCCTCGATAGCGCTTTTGCTAAAGCTTACTTTAACCGAGGACTGACTAGATATAAATTGAGAGAGGTTCAGGGAGCATTTGAGGATTTTCAGAAAGCTGCCGAGCTTTTTAAGCAGCAGGGGAGAATGGATTCTTATCAAGAGGCAGTTTCTCAAATTACAAAGCTATGGTGTTAGTTGAATTTGGCAATTGGGAATAGGGAATAGGGAATTGGCTATTGATAATCAGGTAAAGTGCACTGAAGAGCACCCTACCCTTATCTTTATTGCGTGAGCCTTGTTAAAGTTAGCCAACTCTCAAGGCGGCGTCTCCGGGGGGCAAGTTATCGGCAACGTAAGCAGAAGAAAAGTTAATTTCAAAAGCAGCATTTTGAACTGCTGCAGGAGTGGCATTTTGAACCACAGCCAAAGTAGCTCCTCCAAATTGAATGAGTGTGTTGCTGCCTGATTGAGTGAATGAGGTGTTGGATAAAGGGCTGGTCAAGCCAATATGATCGCCATCTCCCGGCCTAAAATCAAGAATTATATCGCTCGTCCCATCCAACTCCAGAATTTCACCCGTAACCCGAACAAAAGTATCTGCACCTGCGCCACCAGTGAGAGTATCGCTGTCAACATCCCCGATTAAAACATCGTTACCATCGCCGCCGATTAAAATATCGTTTCCTCGGCCGCCTCGCAAAAAGTCGTTACCAGCATCACCATTGACATTATCGTCGCCGAGATTTCCGTTGATAATATCGTCGTCAACACCGCCGCTAATGGAGTCGTTACCTTTGCCGCCTCTGAGAAAGTCGTCGCCTTCTTCGCCACTGATGGTATCGTTGCCTTGGCTGCCGTTAATTCCATCACCATACGTGGCTTCACCGAGGATGCGATCGTTTGCGCTACCTCCCACTACACCGCCGGGATTTTGCTCATAGTCTTGGGGAGTGACTTGATAGTTGTTCGGGGTGTTGGCCAATCTGAGGGGTCGCAAAGGCAGATTTGCCAAATTGGTAATGTTAATGGAATCGTTAAGGAAATCAACATCGGTAATGATGCTAGAAATCCGACTGGGGACGATGCCGTCAACGACTTTTGCAGTTGAAATGCGATCGCCCTGCTGCACCGCATTCACCGTTTCAAAACCTTGAATAACGTTGCCAAAAACAGCATAACTACCATCCAAAAATGGCAACTCATCCAAAGCAAAATAAAACTGCGAAGAAGCCGAATCCAAAGCATTGGAACGAGCCATTGCCACAGCCCCGCGATTATGCCGCAACTCCGGCGTCTGGGTTACAACTTGGTTGTAAACAGGTTGCGCGGCCCCTTGCGGCTTAATTTCCAAAGGAATAAAACGCGCCTGATTGGTATCCGGGTCAATAAAACTACCCGTTCCCAATTGACTTGCTGGAATTGTCGTATTTCTGCTGCGCGGATCGCCTCCTTGCACCACAAAAGGATCTGGCTGGCGCACAACTCGGTGAAACATCACCCCGTCGTAAATGCCTCGTTCAACTAAGTCAACAAAATTTCCCGCAGTAATCGGGGCATTAGTACCGTCTACTTCGATCGTAACGGGTTGACCGTTAATTACCTGGACTACTATAGCTTTGCCGGTTAACGGGAGTGCAGCGCTCATGGGTAAATCGCTATTTGAGTGAGTGATCTTTGGGTTTTAGAAGCAATCCGCGAATTGCCCCTACCCATTTAATCAGAAAACTGTAAACTTGTCTTAAGTACAGTTCTACTTCTAAATTTATGATGTCTCGCCGCAATTTTTTTAGCACTTTATTGGCAATTTGTCTAGTTTTTCTAAGTTTCAATTTTGCCACACCTGCATTTGCCCTCGGCGGTAAGCTTCCTCCGGTAAATCAACCAGCGCCGGAGTTTTCTTTGCCGACAAACAGCGGGGACGGACAAGTGTCGCTGTCGGATTATCGCGGTAAGTGGCTGGTAGTCTATTTTTATCCGAAAGACTTTACTTCAGGATGTACGATCGAAGCGCGGAGATTTCAGCAAGACTTGCCGAAATACTTGGCAAAGAATACTCAAATTATCGGTATTAGCGCTGATGATGTCGATTCCCATGCGGAATTTTGCGATTCGGAAGGTTTGAAGTTTCCGCTGTTAGCTGATACGGATGGTAAAGTGAGTAAAGCTTACGGTTCTTGGATGAGTTTTATCTCAGCGCGACACAGTTTTATTGTAAGGATTCAGGTCAGAGGGTATTGACAAGTGTGACATTCTGGGCGGAATATTACAATTATGGAAAAAAACCTGC
>NZ_JAUBRB010000004.1:0-204242 GCF_036701585.1 Microcoleus sp. POL10_C6
ATACTAATGGAATCAAGATCCAAATCTATGCCTGTTTGATTTGTTATTTGTTGCTTCAGTTAGTTGAAGTTCCTGATGAAATTGGAAATAAACTCTTAGACAAATTACGATATTTACAGGCTTTTATGTGTGAGAAAATTAGCTATATTCACTGGTTTAAGGAACTTGTTTTCAATTGCTGAAATCAGCATTTTATAGGATTCGTATGTCTATTTTCAGAATCCTATCAATAAGCGTTCAACACTTCTGAAGTAAAGGGCTACCGCTAGGGTGTAAAAAATAGGGAGTAAGCTATGCTCTACGCTTTGATTAATTCAACAGGAATCCATCGGCTGGAAGTAGAAGAAAAGTTGGAACTTGCAGATTTGCAAAACCGAGTGGGCATTGCAGGTGAACCTGCGTTCATAGAATATGTCCGGAATCAATTTCCAGATCCCGCGATAGACCTAATCTGTGATGAGGAATTCTTATACAAGGAATTGCCCTTAACCTGCATTACTCGTCGCAGTATTGCACTTGGCGGTCAAGTGATTGCTACTGCCTGTACGGATGATGGTGAAACAATAGGGTTGACCGAAGCTCAGTTTCAATTAGTCGCGACAAATCTGATTATTGCGAGCAGGATCTAATCTATCATGCCTCAAGTTTGCGCTTGGGGCAACTTCCTTACCCCGAAACTCCTGAAACCGACTCAATTGTGCAGCAAGCATGGCAACACATGAACCCAGACCAACGTGCTCTGATTTCCAGTCGCTGTGAGGCTCACCGAGGGCGCACTAAGTCATTGCATTTACTTACTGTAGAACTGGAGGACTTGGATAAGCTAATCGACAACATCGAAGGTGAAGAAATCACACCCGAATTAGAAGTAGCGGTGCAACAACTCTTAGAACAACGGGGTAGTACCTACGAGCAATGGCTTTCCAAGGTTGATAACTACTGCGCTGCCATTACCAACCGCCATGCCCTGAGCCAACAACGTAAATCTGAAGCAGAACGCCTGAATAAACTCGCAGCTACCGACAGCAAACGAGTGAATTGGATGAAACAGCAACTCAAGAGCTGTCTCAAATCTCAGGGTGTCAAGAAACTAAGGCTGCGCCGCATCCACTTAACTATCAGCAACAATGGCGGAGTTTTGCCCCTCAAACTCCCTTGTGAAGTAAATCAACTTCCTCCCCAGTTTCAACGCATTGAAGTATCGCCCGATAATTCAGTCATCCGACAAGCCTTGGAAGCGGGAGATATCGAAGCTCAGAAAGTTGCACAATTCGGAGGACGCGAAACTCATTTGAGCGTTTTATAGATTGCCATTAAGCAGCAAATAATCACTTTTTACCAAGGACTATTTCCTGCTGAATGTTAACATAAAAACAAAAGTAATTTTAATAAGATAGCTGTCGCTAGTGTAGAAAAAACACTAAGTTAAAGGTACACAATGCACTGCTGTTTAGGGTTAGATTGTCCTCAAATGGGTTTAGATGAAGGCGGAGAGTGGGGAGCCTCTCATAGTTGTAAAAACACTTATTCTGGCTCCTTCCTTCTTCCTTCTTCCTCTTTCCTCCTGGCTCCTGGCTCCTAACTCCAATTTCTAGCTTGGCTGCAAAAGTGAGATGTTCCCGGAGAGTGCATCAACGAAGAAAGTTGCTACCGTTACACAGAAGCTGGGAATTTGTACGAAATAGTGCTACTCAAAGGATTCCCAGGTGCGGTGTATCTTTGCTGGCATAGCAAGGATAATGCGAACACCGAATGGACTGATGAAAAGTGGGGGTTCAAGCACCTCAACAACTGCGATTGGTTGCTGCACAGCAGCGCATCATTGAATGCCTTTGCAGAATGGCAACACGCCTATTACAAACTAAGCTCTAGAAACAATACCAAGTATGTCCGCAGTGACTTATTTGATGACTTTGAGTATTTGAGAAAGCAGGTAGACCCAGACTACGGGAAACGCCAAGAAAGCAGCGCTCTCATCCTATTTGAATAACAGAACACATAAAAATGACCAGAAACATTCACACATTCCTCAGAACGGCTTGCTTCGTGAGATGCCGTCACCATTCCCATCACGAACGAGGATACACCTTAAAGCATCATAAACTTGAGGGCATCATTCAAGTTTGGTTCAACTCTTTTGAGCTGTTGGATGAGGCAGAAAAAGTTTTGAGAACAGAAGGGCTTGAACTAAAGATAACTTTGGCTGATCAATCTAACGGCTGTTTTCTTTCGCTCGATTGTTAGATAACTACTACACTCTGGGATTAATGGAGTCATAAAAGATGCAGATTTTCTCATTGAGGAAGTACAATCCCATGTCTCATTCCAATCGGATGGTATCGCGCTATGAGTATCCCAACTGCTATCACGACAATGTGTATAACTTCAAAAAAATGATTTATCCAATCAACCCGTTTGATGATGGGGTATGGATTGAAGCTAGTCGGGTTCCGCCTGAAGTGTTCGTGCAGTCTATTAAAGTAGAGTTTATTCTGAGAGATGCGAAAAATCCTTGGCTGAATGTCATCAAAAATGATTCATCAGAAATGATGGTTCGTGTTGATGCCCAATGGATTCAAACATTTAAAATACCCCGATATCTGGGAGGTAACTCAAATGAAATAACAACAAAATAAAGAGCAATTCGTTGTTGAGCATTGACTAAAACAACGGTAGATATTGAATACACGAAAGGCCAAAAAACCAGCGTTTCCATGCCCTTTTACTTGAACAAGGAGGAATCATGTTAGGAACACACTTCATCGAATTACCCGTAGCGATGCCACCCATGTTACCGGGGATGGTGGGAGTCAACAACACTCAATACTTTGCTCTTTATTACCAAGGAAGCAAAGCCACCTGGAGTAATGGCAGAGCAATGGCTACATTTAGCTACTACGCCGTGTATGCGCCACTGATAGAACACATAACTCTCGCAATCCACTTAGAATCTTACAACTTAGGCTCTGATGATGAATTGCCCGAACACGCAATTTTATGCGACACTGTTCGCCATAAAATGTATGTCGGCGCGTACAAAGAAATCGATTATTTCCTGTTACAGCAGCATCCCCATGAGCCGTCCCAGTTGACCGCCCAAGAGTTTGAAGAAGCCGTGAAAGCGGTGGAAAGTATGACCTTAGAGCAAATGCAGCGTTTGGGAATGTTCGAGATGTTCGGCAACACCAATCCCCAAGCGCGCCTCGCAACCGCAGAATTGGTGCAGTGGCTAGACCAACAAATCACCGAAGAATTGATACAGCAATATATCCAATTAGCTAATCTGGGTAATTGGACAGCGGTGAGGGCATTAGACACCCTCAAGCGTAGAATCTCAGAAGGTAAGAAATACCACCAGCAATTAGAGAGCAACTAAATTATCTATGCCGGAGAAGTCTCGATATTACAGCCCCGGCATGGGTACAAAACACCCATAGTGTAGCA
This sequence comes from Microcoleus sp. POL10_C6, assembly GCF_036701585.1. Lineage (NCBI taxonomy): Bacteria > Bacillati > Cyanobacteriota > Cyanophyceae > Oscillatoriales > Microcoleaceae > Microcoleus > Microcoleus sp. POL10_C6. The sequence goes on from NZ_JAUBRB010000004.1 coordinate 3,445, forward strand.
AACGCGGAGTTAGCCCATGAAGCGATTGACTTGGAGGGATAAAGCAATTTATTCAGTAATTTTCTCGATGCTTGGCAGCTTTCTAAGAGTAACGAAGACCTTTAACAACCAGCCGGGAAGTCCCTCGGTATATTTAGAGGGGATTAATCTGAGCGCTGCGCGAAGTACCCCGAATAAATTACCGCAGGGACTTCCCGGCTGGTTGTTAAACAAAAATACGAAATTTCCTCTTCAACGGCGAACACGCTCGCGCTGGAAAACTGTAAAGCTACCTTTAAACAAAGTAAACGGACACCAGCGGATTCGGATCGGATACATTGTTTCATGCCGATTCCAGAGAGCACTCCATAATATCCCAGTCAATGCCATCATCGGGGAACAAGGATAATTGCCCTGGCGATACGTTTGATTGACCGCGATTGTGATAGGACAGGTGACACGCGGTACACAGAGCGATTAAGTTTTCTGGGCGATTGTCCTCCGGTATCCGATTGCGATGGTGCACCGCTAAAGTTAAGGCACATCGTTCAGATTTGGTTAAGCCGCTTTGTTTACCGGGTCGGAGTTTACCGGGTCGGAGGCATTGTTGATGGCACTTTGCACAACGCCACCCCGCGTTTTCTTTCACCGAAAGCGCAATCTCTTGCCAATTGTCGGGATATCTCTTTGGTTTAGGCATAGCGGTAAAAGCTCATCTTTTCAAAATAGGGCGATCGCTCTGTTATCGAAGTAAATTCAATTCAAAGTTGTCAGCAGTCAATGTCAACTTCAACGCTGTCTTAATTCTCCCACAGGAATTCTGCCAATAAGCGAAAATCTTCAACGGTGGGCTTATACTCGCAAGCTACTTCCCATGCTTCGGTTAAAATAGCCCATTGTTCGGGAGTCTTAGGTTTTTGGCGCACCAGACAGAGTGAGGAAATTGGTTTTGATGCGGGCTTCTGATGGGTTAACCCCCGATTTTACCAGTTGTAGTTCAAATGATGGATGGATGCTGCTGGCAAGGATGTCGGCATAGTCCATTTCCAGCAAATTGATTTGTTCGATCGGCCAGTCAGTCATTCTCTGCATTCCATATTTCTTAGTGCCTATCTGCCATCATTTCACGCTTGTCTCATTCTTGAGCGATCGCCAAGTAAGAACACACAAAGTACACAGCAGCAGAAACTCGCTTGACGATCGCACACAGTCCCAGCGACCCCTGGGTTTTTTAGTTGGTGACTTTTGGGATGACGAGCGTTGGTGAGGAAACTTGAAAAGCAGTGGCTACACAACTTCTGTTAAGCTTGCTAGATTAGCGAGTAGTCTAAAAAATCAACCCTATGAATTCACTAACCTTTTTGCACAACATCAACATCAACAGCGCCATCATCAGCGTTTTGAACTTGGTGCTGTTTCTTGAATTGACGATCGCCTGTTGCCGGGGAATGTACCGGGGTTGGACGATCGGTGAAGCAACTGTTGGCAAAATATTCTTACTAACCACGATCGCTGCAATCATGTTTCGCTTCTGACAATCGTGGCCGCATGAGTTTGCGGTGTTAAGTGTGTGGCCTCAATGCGCGTTCTGGGTGTTTGCTGGGGGATTAGTCGGCTGCACTTCCAAGTGGGGTGTCGAGCGAGTGTTTTCCCGTTGCTGATAATTATCGTTCCGAACTATCGCTTTACATCGAATCTCTAGCTCGCAACATTTGGAATAGCCCAGTGCTGAGGGGGTTTCGTACTTGGAATAAGTTATTCCGCATTGGGGACATCAATTAGTAAACAGCGGGTAAGCGCCTAAAAGTTCTAAGTGTTGCAGGATAAGTTCGCCATTCTAGTAGCTCGCGCTCTCTTCCATAAATTATCCATCCAGTTTTGTGTTGGGGCTTTCTTAAAAATCCGGTTAAGTGCTGCTGGTGTTGTGATCTGTTAACACTTGTGCTATATTCTGAAGTCTTTATCCTTCTAAAATGCTTAATTGTCGTGCAAGTACCGGGTGTGACAGTAAGAGCCAGCCCAACCCTTGCTGGTCATAGGATGTAGCCATGACATCCTACTGATAGGACTATGCAAGTAGCATACGCGAATCAGCTTGTAAGGTGTGTCAGACTCTGATTATGGATAGATTCTCACATTATCAGGGGGTTCTTATCGGGTCTACCTTATTAATTGGGAGACTTGCATAGCTCCTGGTTAAGTAAGTTATTCTATCAAACAATTAACTAATCAAGATGTAATGTTTTAGTCCAAAAACTTAGTAATGCAAAAATTTAATAAAGTCGTAAAAGTACAATACAATTAATAGTATAAATTTTACCGCAAGCAACAAGTGTAAAATTAACAGGTGCGGACATCGGCTACACTTGTCTACGTTCGTTGGTTGGAAGAAGTGAGGTATGTGTGCAGACTAGGTGTTTAGAGTCAGAGGTGGTATTTGCTTCGAGCGAGGAGCTAGTTCAGATTAAGGTGCTTGCCGATGTGCATCGGCAAGAGATAGGCTTTGTGAATCGGGCAGTCCTGGCAGAAGCGATCGCAAGTCGTGAAATTCTTTACCACCCCTTCGGCTTTCTCCATTTTCATCACCGTCGAGACAAGATATCTACTCTTTACCATCTTTGCGTTTCCCCCGACCACCGCAGGCTAGGCATGGGTCGTCAGCTTATTTGGGCATGGGAAAAACACAGTAGGAAGTGCGGTATTACAAAACTGCGCCTAAAATGCCCCCTGGACATAGAAGCTAACGGGTTTTACAACAAGATGGGATTTGATCGGGTTCAAATTGAACCTGGTAAACGCCGCTCTTTGGTTGTTTGGGAAAAGATATTATGCTCTAATATTCTCCTGACAATTCCCAAGTTTGTGGCTGCCGTAAGTGCTGGCGGCCCTGAGATTGAACGCAGTCGGCAGTTGTGGAATTCTAGCGGTGATCGGCGTAATCCCTTTGAAAACGTTCTTTACTCACCGATAACGTGCCCAGCTTCTACTACAGAATACTTTCGTCAACAAAAAGATGTGGGAAACATTTCGGAAGTTTGGCTAGATTGCGGTGCATATCAGGTGCAACAGGGGAAATTTACTTACGATCGACTGCTGGAATTTTTAGATAATTTTTATCGCAATAATACTTGGGCAGATGGGTATGTATTGCCCGATATTGTACCCATCTCAACTGATTCAGATGAAATAGTGGAGTACAAAGTTCGCGAAACGCTTTACCATTGCGAAAAATTTTTCGGTAAAATGCCTGTTTATGTACAAGAACGCGCGATCGCCCCCGTACACGGACGCACTATCAACCAAATCAATCGCTGCATTGAAACCTATGCAAAAATGGGTATTACCCGTATCGGCTTTGGCTCTTGGGGAACGTCAGGACCCAACGGCAGCGTTAATATGATTTCTGAATCTAGTTTGGCATTGTTTAAGATTGTTGGCAGTATCGCCCGCGAAAAAAACATGAAAGTTCACTGCTTTGGCATTGGCGGTCCAAACAGCTTTTATCGCCTCCGCAACAACTCCCTTGTACCCCATAGCTTAGATAGCTCAACCTGGTCAAAAGCAGGAGCCTTCGGCAGCATCTTTTTTCCGGGTACTTCTCAAATTCAAATTACCGTTAGACGCGGTTTTGAAACTACTAAAACTGGTCTAGAGGAACTCAAAAAATCTACGCAACATTCATGTTACTTTTGTCAAAGTATTGATAAATTGAGAACAAGCCGAGAATATCGGATTATGCACAATTTAACTGCTTGGTTAGATACTTTAGAACGCGCTTTATGAGCAATAAATTAACTTTACATATTCAGCAAAATACTACGCTAGAAAGAGTAGCTATAATTCTTGATTTTTTGAAAAATAAAGAAACAAATTTTGAACAACTTGGAGCTAGTTGTAATTTAGGGCTTTCCGTTCTCCAAAAAGTGGTATTTCCCTTCTTGCGAAATCTTTCAATTATTTCAAAAAAAAATCCCCCCTCACTGACACCTCTTGGTCAAGTTGCAGCTAAAATTCAAGAGTCTAACCCCGAATTGCTAGGAGATTTTTTACATTTAGTAATTTATAATCTACACCAAGAAGAAGCTGAAAAAAGGTTTTCTTGGACTTATGCTACAGTTGTACAACAACTCTGGTTGCGAAAAGAAGTTGTTTTATCACCGCCCGAAAAAAAGTCCCTAGTTGGAGAAGTAATTGAAAAGGCTGCTGTGAAGTTTGAACTACCTACCAGTGAAATAGCATTTAGTGATACGAGTGTGGCTGGTGCCCTCAATTGGCTGCGATCGTTATCACCCAGTGTTATAGAACCAGAAGGCAAATACGAACACTTCAGCCGTCGCTACTTCAGTGCCGCTCCTATTTTACTTCAGGCAGTAGACACAATCTACAAACAGCAACAACGAACCTATGGAGTCAAGATTTTCTTGCGAGAAGAAGTTCAAGAGGCTATTTGTCAAATGTTGTTGCTAGATCCGAGCGGATTAGATGGTAGCATAGATAATGCTAAATGCACCTATGATTATGATCGAGGTGGCTTCTTTGACTGTGGCTATGAAGGGGGATACGGACAATGGGTAATGCTAACTCAATCCCCTGAGTGGACTCAATTGCTTTAGCTAAGTATTAGCATTCTCCGAGACACACTTTATATTTACAATCCATGAACAGATTATTAGAACAACTAGACTCTATCCAAGCAATTGTCGATACAGTCAATCCCTCCCAGATAGAAAATGAGCCTCAAGAAGTAGCCAGAGTTTATAATCTATATGCCACCACCTATAACCCAATTGAACCCGTAAAAACTCTAAAAGACCATTTGATTGAGGAAATTGGTAAGGGTAAACCTGTTACTGGCTACCTTAGTGCCGACTATGGGTATGGTAAGACAGCAACACTAATTTATTTATGGCAGCAGTGTCAGGATCATAAGATAATGGCGGTGCCACCTTTCAAGTTTAAAGAGCTGGGAGATTTGATGGTTGCCACTTATGGCTGGATAAAAACGCGCCTCAAACCAGAATTTCTTCCTCAGATTGAGGTACTGTATCGCAAATATGGCTTGAAGTCTCAGCAAAATATAGCAGCAGACATAGCGCTTAAGTACAAGTTATCTGAAGAGAAAGCTTTAAAAATTATTCAACAATTAAATACTGACACCACAAATACTGATAATGTTTTGAATTTTTGGCAGGAGACAGTTTTTCTCCTCCGACAAGCAGGTTTTGCAGGTTTAGCAATATTTGCGGATGAAAGCCAAGAATTTTTGCGAACAGAAGAAGGTGCTAGCGTTCGCATCCAGATTTTGAGCGATTTAGTTAAAGGAATGCGAGCTTTGGGTTCTACGCCTGTTGCATTAATTCTAAGTATGCCGACTACTCCGACTGAATCAGCTATTGAAGAACAAGCTGGTGATATTATTCACCGTATGAAGGAACAGAAAGTATCTCTTAGATTAGCTGGTGCGTACAGCTCTGAGTTCCCAGCAAAACTGTGGAATTATTTGTGTACTAATTTTCTGGAAGACAAGGCGCAGCAAAATCACTTGGCACATCCAGCAACAATTGAAAGTTTAGGGCAATTATGCGATCGACAAAACTTCAGCAATGGCCCTCGCACCGTCATTGAAGTATTTAAACGCATCATCCATTTTGCTCCAAATAATCAGCGTCCCTATACTCCTTTAGATTTGATTCAGGATTATCTAGAAGGACAAGTACAGTTATATGGCACGGAACAACACAAAATTAGCAATACTATCAAAACCTTGGAGCCGTTGATCTCCTTTCCAAAACACCCCAAAGGACGAGAGGTAATCAAGCTACTCGCTGGTTTCCCCTCAGGCCTTTCTGAAAGTGTAGCTAAACAATTTCAACTCTTAAAGGAGTTGAAAAAACTAGCAGAAGATGACAATTTTTACGGGCTGCACATTATACAGCCGACTGAGCGCACTTTTGCTTTAGTCGCCCTTCTTCAGACAAGCATTCCCACAGTTGTAGATAAAATTCTAAATCGATTTCGTCAGCAATGGTTTGGAGAGTGGAACGATACTCAAAAAGAAGAGATGGCTACAACGATTTTCAAGTCGGAAATTATTTCTTTACTCTTCCCACTTTCTAGAACTGGTCAGAAAGCCAATTGGTCTTGGCGTTATAAAGGGGAGTGGAAGCAGGATAGATTCGGAGTTTTTAATTTATTAGAAGGGGCTCCAGAAAAATATAATGCGGATTTTCCTAAGCGTTCTCTTGTTATCAGTGTCGGGAGTAAAGAATCTGGTTTAATGAGGTTTCAATCCCCAGAAGAAACTCACTTAGATTGGCGGTTTTACTTTAACTATGAGCGAAAAGCAACCGTCGTTCCACAAGTTTTAACTGCGATCACCGGAACTAATCAAGTAGACTTCCATCTTCAGTTAGGTCGAAGTTTTGAAGGCGAATATCCCACATCATTCGGCTTACTCCGCAAAGTCATGGCTTCCGAACAATGTTCTGTTTGTACGCTGCTGAGTTTGTCTCATTATATTCAAGACTGGCTCTCAAAAAATCCTGAAGTCAGTAAAGCCGATCGCTCTAGATTAGAACACCATCGCCAAGAGTGTCACCAGTATGCCATGCGATTGCTGTTTCCGGCGATTTCGCCTCAAACTTGGGAAATTGGGGGCCTCAAGGGGGTAAATGGCTCAGACAGTAAACTTATCGAATCAGTGTTCTATCAAAAATGTAAAGCCTTATTTACCGATTATAAGTCTTTCTATAATAGTCTGAACCCGACGTTACGTAAATATAAGTTCCTCTTGGAAAAAATACCTTTATCTGTTCGCAAAGGTCGTCAGTTATATCAAGTTTCCAAAGAAGAATTTGAAAAATTGTTTGAAATGGGGAGTTCTAGCCTACCCAGTGTTTTAGCGGTTTTCAAACAACATGGCTTGATGAGTGGGGAAAAAATTGCCAAGCGGAAAGAAGGAAATTCCCAAATTAAATTTACAGAACATCCTTTGGAATCGTTTATTAAAGAGAAACTGCAATCACAAGGCAGAACACAAACAGTTGAGACGGCGTGGGGACAGCAAGATGTTAAAGCATTAGAGTATTCAAAGTTATGGAAAGCAGTTAAACTGCTTGGCTATCTTGAAGACGAGTTCCAAGAAGCTCTTGAATGGTTGCAGCGGCGACGCTACATAGAGTGGGCGCGTTCAACGGATATTATCCGCGAAGCCAGTTTGGAATTAGAGCCAGAGGAGTTAAATGGTCAATTAAAAGAACTCCGCGTTCGGGTTTCTTCGTTACTTGAAAGTTTTGATGAGACGATTTTACGTGAAATCAATGAAAAGATAAATGAGGAGGAAAAAATTCTTGATGCTAACCATGAGTCAGAGGTAGCTCTCGACCAAGTTCATAGAAATATCCAAGCCGAACGGGAGCTTCTAGAAAATTTTTGCATTGAGAGGCGCTCAACCCTGCAAAAAGAACTGCGTGGAATTAAACTCAGGCTAGAAAAATTTACCTTAGACTTGAATGCTTCTAAAATTAGTCAAATGATTGAGAGTGATAGCGGCCTAGAATCTTGTCTCAATGACTACCGGATAATTTTGGAAAGGCAAGTAAATCAGCTAGATAAAGATTGCCAAAGCCTAGCTAGTTCGCTTAAAGTAAATGAAACTGATATACTTGCATTGCATCATCAGCTAAAGCATTGTCAGCAGTTTTGGCTAACTTGCGAACCCACTAAATTAAGGCTTGAGGAGTTGGTAGATGGTTTAGAGAAGTGGCGGATTATTCTAAATCGAGCACAGATGTTACGAGAGAATTTGAATAAAGACCCAGTTCGCTTGATGCGTTACGATGATGACTTTGTTGACCGGGTTGTTAAGCATTTTAGCAACAATCAGCTTGAGAGTTTTAGACAGTACGATTTACTGCAACAACCTTTGGTTGAACTTGAAGAGGAAATTAATGGTGAACAGCGCTCGCGTCGAGAGGCTTTCGAGCAAATGCTTAGTCGTTACGAAGTCTTACTGGATCTAATTTCAATTAATGAATCTCCTTTGAAAAATCGATGCAAATTTGATGATGAAGACCGGGATGGATCTTACCACATTATGAAAGGAGTTGTGTGGGAAAATTTGCAAAAATTCTGCGAAGGTTTGGTTTCAGAATGGGAGCAATTGGAGCGTGATTTTTCCTTTATTTCCCAAGAACGCGACCACGATATGACAGAGTTTTTGAGTCAACTCACTGATTTAAAAACACAGCTATCATTACAAAGAGAACAGTTGCCATCTGCGATCGACAGCTTAGCCAACCTTGAAGAACAGATAAACGAACTCAAATCTATTTTTGAACGCGGTCAGGTTCTTCAGAATAAATTGAAAGAAATTCATTTTAAAAGAGATGAAAGCCTTCTGGAGGAAGAAAGACAGCTTTTAAATGCCATTAGCTCTGACAACAGTGCGATCGCCATTAGCCAACTTCGTCAAAATTTGCCACATAATCAGGAGGTATGGGAACTCTTAAAGACTTTGTACAAAAAGGGACATCTAGAGATTATGCTTCGCCGTCGGGATTAATCTTTAAAGAGTGAGGACTCCAGCTCATTTGTTAACAGACTGCTCGCGATCAGCCTCTTCCGGCAGATGGTGTTTCTACCACTTCTGTTCGCTCCAGGTTGCGTTAGCAAAGCTTACCGAGGATCTGAGGTCTATGAGTTCTCCTCTCAAGGCGAGACCATAACGCTTTAACCAATTGCCTATTCGCCAGATTTGGTGATAACCTTGAGAAGGTAAGCTGCCTTCAGGAGGTCTTAACCCGTATAGCAGAGAGCAGTAAAATATTGTGACCTTAGTGTTTACTGCAATAGACTCAACCTTTTACTTATACGCTTAAAGGTACTATGTCCAAGATAATTCCAGTTTTTTACTTACCAAAAGAGTATTATGAACAGGACATGAGGGTACTGGCGGAAGGGCTTGTAGCTAATAACGGTCAGATATTAAAGGCTGCATTGTCTTGGTTGGAAGGTAAGCTAGTTACTCATAAGGCACATAAAGGAAAGCCAGTAGGAACCCCCATGTCTGCTACAACTATAAAAAACTATTTAGCTGGTTTTTATGTTCTCGATATTTATAAATTAGATGGTCAGTTATATTCAGAAACTACGCCTGAAAAAACCAGAGCATCAATTTCGGTTCAGTCTAAAATAGAAGTTATCAAGCCCTTAGAGACTCTGGCTAAAAAGTCTTCTTCTCTTGAAGTTTTTAATGAAAATTTAACTCAAATTTGTTCTCAATATTCCCCAATGGTTAAAACTTACAGTAACGATAGATTTTTACTGTGTGAAAAGTATCAATTATCAGAAAACCCTGAACTTGCTAAACTTCAAGAGTTATTAATACAACATTGTGGCTATAGCTATGTTGGTAATCCAGGGGTGGGTTATCTCGATCTGTTTTATAGACACAAGATACAAATTGACAATTACTTAAACCTTTTAGACTTTATTTTAAAAAATTATCGCGATATTGCCCAGAAAAGTCTGGGTCTAGTTCCAGTTGCTCAGATTCGTGATAGAATTATGACGCAAGGATCAGATTATACGGAAGAACACTTTAAAAAACATCTGATTCAGTTGCAACTGACTCACCGCATCGAATTAAGGACAACCAAGTCTCAGCTTGCCCGTAATATGGGAATTGAGTGTATTGACATTCGAGGAGTCAATTACGGATTTATCAAACTTCTAGAACCTGCTATTGCTGTCTAAGTATGTCCTATCAAGATGTTAAGGGAAACCTTGTACCGCCTGCTCTAAATCCCTACGTGGCTTCTGGCTCTGCTATGTCAGTATTAGAGCAGAACTATGAATTTACAATTGTTCATACAAAGTTTATTGACAATCTCCTGGAAGAGGTTAGACAATCACTCAATATAAAGAGACCAATAAAACTATTTTTTGTTGGAGATTATGGATATGGCAAGACAACTTTATTAAATCTTATAGCCAAAGAATTTCATGATAGACAAGGCATTTGCATACCCATTAAATTCTCTGAGATAGTTACGCCTATTGCAGCGTCCAGCCAGCCAGATAAGCACTTTGAGAGTCTTCTGGGAGCTATTTTTACCAAGATGTATAACGTTTTGATTAGAGAAGGATGTTTGACTAAACAAGATGAAGTATTATTCGAGAAGATAGAGTTTATCGATTTATTTGAAGTTTTTTTGGAAATGCTGAATCGAACGCAGAAACAGAATATATTAATTGCTTTTGATGAAGTAGAGCTCCTCTTTTCCAACCTAGAACTAAAACTTTCATATTTTATGACTTTTTTGCATGGGTTGTCCGAAAAATTTTCAACCAGACCGGGTTGGGGATTGTGTATAAGTGTCACTCAAGAATACTACAGTCAAATTATTTCAGAAGCTAAACAGTTACAAGAGGCTAGGTTTAACTTTAAAATTATAACTCCTCTACCTTTCTCCGAAGTGAAAGAATATATAGAAACAAAAAACAGTTCAGTTACTTTGAGAACAACTGATAAAATTTATCCTTTTGAAGAAGAAGTAATTGATTTTATTACAGTAGTCTCTGGAGGGGTTCCAAGATATGTAGAAACTATTGGCCAATTGCTTTGGGCAGAAGCAGAACCCCACCACACTTTGGTTAGTATTGAAACTGCTAGAAGAATTTTCAGTAATACTTATCGAGTTTACGCCTTATCATATTTCTCAGAGTTACGGGACAGTTTCAAGTTTTCGGAAGAATCGGAGGCTTTTTTGAATATTCTCTTTTTTAGCGGTGGGAGAAGGCAGTCTATTCCAGAGCTTTTGAAATTGAAGGATGCTTGTTCAATTTCATATTTTTATGGACTGTCCGATGAAAAAGCTGATTATAGGTTGAATAGAGCACGTGTAGAACTTAAAAATAAGTTAGGATCTGAGTATTTAGAAGTGTTTGGGCAAAGACCATATAGGTACACCCTCACTAGCTTAATTTTCCAAGATATCTTCCGTTCCCGTGAAAGAATTTAATAAGAAAAAGCGTCGAATATATGACCCAAAAAGATTTTAATCAGTACCTCAACTTAAAGGGAGATAATATAACGAAGGAAATTCAATTATTGCGAAGAAAACTGTCAGATATAATGAACCCCTATAGAAGACCTATATCTTCTATTTTACCAGAAGAACGCCAGGTAGAAAATTCTTTATTATTTGACGATATAGATATTGAGGCTTGCTATGAGAGGTTTGATAGTTGGGATGGTTCTTTGTCAAAGAAAAAAATTCGGGATTGGATTAATCAGTTTGAAACAACTCTAGACCAAAACATAGCATATTTACTCCTGAGTAAGTTTCAGTTTTTCTCCAAAACTCATATTGAATCAGCTAGTCAAAATTTACAGAAAAAGTTACTTGACTTACTTCTGACAAAAGAGAATCTTTGCAAAGCTTTTCGTGACGATCCTAAAGTTGCTTTGAAAGGTAATGAAGCTGAATTTAAAAAATGGTTGAGAAATAAAATTATTAGATATGCTGAATTACCTTCACCGCCGAATACATCAGTGGAAAGTCAATACGGCCTTTGGGGAATTTATGAAAGGTCGGCTTTGACGGCAACTAGCGTTCCTGATGGCAAAAAAATTAGACCTCTGAGCAAGTATTTTCAAGCAGGTACAGAAAACTATGAAACATCAGTTTTTGTGTTTATGGACTATACTAACGGTTCTGGTAATCAACTCGCCAAATGTATTAGAGAAATCAATAAGCTACTCAAACAATATCCTGCATATCAACAGTCATTGTTTATCTTTATGTATGTAGTTCAGGCTACATCATTCAACTTAGCTAGTATAGAATTTGCTTCTGAGAACAGTGAGACTATCTATTATGAATCGATGCTCGACTATAAAAGCCAAGAAATTACGGATATTCTCGACAGCCACCAAATTTCTAAATCAGAATATGATGATTTCATAGAAAAATATTGCCTGCGTGCTTCTGGAACATCATCCGTAGGCTATCGTGAGTCGGGAGCCTTAACCTGCCATCATTATAGTTGTCCCAATAATACATTACCTTTTTTTCATAAACCCAGTACAAATTGGGAACCGCTTTTTAGAAACAGTCAAACACCAAGCGCCACTCGCTATAAGCAAAAATGATTTGCTAGACAAAAATCTACGCACAATCTCCCGGTCGCCGGAGAACCATAAATGGGTTGGCAGGCTCGACCTGATAACCAGGATACTGCGATCGCGCGCTCGCCACCGCTGCAATCCACTCTGGATGGTCATCATTCCATAAAGGATGTCGAATCATTTTGATTGTCCGCCGTCGAGCATTCTGGTGCACGTAGCCAGTGAGAGTCTCAAACTGCACTGGTGCACCATAACCCAAGCGTTGAAGTGCGGCTGGAATTGGAACTTGCACTAAGTTGAGCCAAGGATTCTGAATATTGCCCCAAGAAGAGTTGAGATCGATCGCCGACGCAGGATTAGACACCAATCGTGCCATATCTAAAGCCAGTCGCCAATCCAATAACCCGTGATAAGCCAGATTTTGATAGTCCCGCAAACACAAATTGCAGGAAGTATCACAATCACTTCCGTGCTCGTGAGGAGTCGTCCATTTCCAGGCAATGCTGTTTGAAATTGTTGGATCTGCCCGATCCATCAGTCGTTGAAACTCATTCGGTTGGGCGAGAAATTGGCAATATCCAGCTCCATTTTCCAATTGATCGCAAAGAAAAGCTTGACCTATAATCGCTCCATTCTGCTCTAATGAACGAAAACCCGCCTGCAACTCCAGTGCATCCACATCGAGAAGAGAAGCAGCCGCTACCCGCAGCCAAAACGCGAAAGAATACCAAGCAGCACGACCTTCAACTGTAGTTGGATTGGCAAATATGCCATTAGGCCATTCCTGAATATTTACTAATAGGATATCTGTTTTACGTCGAGATAGTAGAGCTACCCGATAAACCGCTCCAGATGTACTAACCGAACTGTTTTGCTTAGATACAGCATAAGCTCCTGATTTATGTCGATTATCAATCCTAACTCTTTCGTAGAAGTCAAACCCTCCAGTGCCACCATTATCATTAACCGAAATGATATTGTCATTGAATGCAGATACAGAAGCATTAAGGACAGATGCAGGCGTGCCATTATTTGCAGGCGTGCCATCATTCGGAGGGATACTCAAAGAAGGTCGTGTCGATCGCGGTTGCCACTCAAATTGCCCATCAAAGTCCTCTGGTTGCAAGTCTGTAAAAAATGCCTTGGGTTCCCTGGCATCAATGTAACGCATCGCATCATTTACACCACAAACTGGACATTGAGTTGTTGGCGATCGCTGACCGCCAGGGAGTGGTTCATTTAAGGTTATGTACGGGTAGATTACCGCTTGACAGTTACTACAAAGTCCGAGAGATTCGTTGCCCTGAGTGAGTGCTGGGACTAAGCCTGGTGCGGTCGCAATTGTGTTGCCTTGAGGATACAATTCAACCACACCACAAGCAGTGTGAACCGCCTTATCTTTGACAGTCTCAGATCCTGGTGCAAATTGGCTGATAGCCACATCAAGGTTGCGATCGACTATTCCCGTCTCTGGTGGCCATTGAGCGCCCGGTGAGGGCCAGCGCGTGTAAAGCAAACGCACCCGCGTTGGAAAACCAAACATCGGTAATAACCCCGCATTTGCCAAACGTTCGCTCAGCGCATTCTGAGTGTATGTAGGGTCATTTACAACATTTTGAATGGCATTTATCAGGTTTTGGCGGAGATAATTCAACATTTGAGAATTACTAGCATTCGATAATGTTGTTTGCACCCGCAAAATATCCAAAACTGACAAAATCTTCGGTTCATTGGCTGGATTGTTTAACCAATTGGCGATCGCTACTTCATAATTAGCCCAATTAGCAACATCACCAAACTCACCGTGTACGTTGTCAGTCCCACCTAAAGACGCAGTGATTCCTGTGTCTGTGAAAGCTTGCCTTAACACTTCTTTGATGAGGACGCGCTGGAAAATTTCTTGACTCTTCATCTCAACGTAGGGCGGTGGCGGCGGATCGCCTGTGATGCTTTCAGGACGCTGGAAGTAAAAGTCATCGTGACTTCGGCCTCGACAGAAGGTAACAGCTAATGAAACTCCCGCAGAACGTCTGCCAGCACGACCAACTCGTTGCTGATAATTAAATCGGCGGGGCGGCATATTTGCCATCATTACTGCTAGCAATGCACCAATATCTACCCCCGCTTCCATTGTCGTTGTGACGCTCAATAAGTCGATACCCTGAACCCGCAGAATTTCTTGATTGATAGGGATGTCTTGAAATAACTCCTGGCGCCTAGTTCGCTCTTTTTTGTCAGTTTGACCCGTTAATTCCTCTGCATTCATGCGGAACGGCTGACCTGATTGCTCTGAAAGATAGGTATAGTAATCAAAGTCGCTTGTTGTCTGTCCTGGTGTCAGATGAATTGTGGAAGTATTCGGATTGTCAAAACGGCGATCGCTGTTACATTCGGGGCAAACTCCAGCAGCAGGTTGAATAAAGAAAGCATTGCATTGCGGACAACGGAATCCCGGACGCGAACCATCAGAATTTGCCGGGGGTGGTAAAACGAGATAGAGGCGATCGGGATCGAGTATAAATCGTTGACTTTGAGATTGATTTGAAGGTTGGATTGGAATGACTTGTTGTAACTGATGCTGCACGTCGCTTAGTTCAAGGCCCGTTCTACTAATGTACCGTTGAGCAAACTTAGGCAAATCTGAATTATTGTCGAGACGGACATGGGGAAAATAGCGATGTAATTTCCGAATTCCTAATTGTCGAATCACTGCTTCAGTTGCTTCAATCAACGGAGTTCGGTTTCCTTGATATTGATAGCTAACCCAACCCTGTGCCAGTCCTTCAATAGTCCGAGCAATGTGGGGGAAAAGAGCATACATCAACTCTTCAGTTAAGAGAGCTTCCAACAGGTCAGCATGAGCTCTCTGTTCCTGGGTGCCGGGAATAACTCGTGCGATTGGATTAGCATTCCAGTTGTAGCAATCAAACCAAGGAAACCTTTCTACTCCCCTTCCCTGTCCGACTGTATAGGTCATAGTCCGAAAGCTGGGTCTGCCCGGACAAATGCCATAATTGAGAAGGCCATCTCGAATCTTATCCCGCAAATTCAGAAGAGGAATTCCCCCTGGGTAGCGCTCTAGTAATCCTAGCCATTCGTCACGAGCCTGCTGATTACTTGAGGGCAAATCATCAATCCAGTCTCTTGCTTCATTTACCAAAGCCTGATTAGTATTGCGAAATCGGTTGCGCCGAACCATATCATCAGGCTGCGGATTCGCAACAACAGCAGTGTAAAGATCTGGGTTCAATGCCTGCAACCTAGTAAGTGCTGTCTGGTTATTTGCAGAAGTAATGCGGAGGAAGCCTACAAAGTCATTCCAATAATCTTGAAAAGACTGAATCAGCAACATCCGCGCCATGTCGCGATAATGATCGCGCTCCATCCCTGCAGCTAGCTTGGCGGCATCTTGACGGCTGTCGGAAAATATGACCAGCTTGCGAGACGATCGACTGGTGGGGCTTATTGGTGCTGGCATTTCTCTCAGAAGTCCACTGGCAAGCACTTGGCAAGCTTTCTGAAATCCGGTGCGGTGGAAACGCAGGGGAGTAGGAAATTTGTCTCGTCTTCCGTAGTCAGCATCACAGCGAGGACATTTACTTGGCAATGCTCGTTCTTCTGGATGATTGCCTGTCACTTGATAGAGCCACCCTGGTATTTCTTCATCTACTTGTGGTTGAGTGCTATTCTGCGTAAGTGCGCCTGTAGTCCGATTTAACTTGGCACGAACCCATCGGCGTTTTATTTTATCAAGCGTCCATTCTGGGTCTTGTGGCTGCGTATCCCAAACAGGTGTCTCTCCAGGCAAAGGCCAAAAAACTCTATAATTTCCGTAGCGTTGATTGAGAGTAATACGGTCAGGGATTCCCTCTAAATCGGGTTGATCGGGTGTAAGAATTTCTACATTTGTGTTTCCTATTCGTTGAGTAGTTTTGTTGTAGCCTCCAAGAAAAACCTCTCCACACACTTCACAAATAATTAAGTCCAAAACACGAGAACCACAGGAGCAGCTAAGGCGATGAGTGGCATGAATTGCACCAACAGTCGGAGGATTCGGAGTGTTCTGCCTTATATTTCGATCGACTGGTGAATGGGTACAGTTAGGATTACAGCAAGCCCATAAGTTTTGCAGGTTGCGGAAGAATAGATGACCGCGTACAGGTTGAGGCGATCGCCCCGTACTCACTCGTTGAGACATTCCCAGTCCTAGAAGTAGCCCCCGCATCGCATCAGATACCAACCCATTACTCGCAGCACCAGAGAAAATTTGACGGTCTAAATCTGTTGGATCATTTAAGTGTTCTGCATCTATAACTTTCGTAGCCCTCACTGTAGGGTTAGGATTACTTGGATTAAGCAGACGATCGACTTCGCGACAAGCATCTCTCAGTACATCTGCTGCGCCTAAAGTAGCCAGTGCTTCTCCAAGATGTTGTTCCGCACTTAGTCCAGATCCTGCCGGTTGTCCAAGCTGCATAGCCAAATTAGACATAGCATTCCGCACTTGATTAGATGCTGAATTTGGCGGTTGCATTTCCTGCAATGGGTCAGCTTGTACTGACTGAGCAAACTGGGCAAAAGCATTTTGATAGGCCGAAAGATTGAATCTTGCCCCTGGTGTTGGTGGGGTTTGTTGTCCTGTGATGAAGTCAAAATTATCGCGGCCAAAAAACTCACGCAAAAAGTCTCTGCCCTGTTGATTTGGCTCAAGGCTAGCTGTAGTCGTCAAAATCCGTAGTTGTGGCGAGTCTGGTGTCAATCCCAAACGCGAATACAACAATCGCAGAATATAAGCAACCTCTGTCCCCGGCGTACCGCGATAAGCATGAAGTTCATCAATAATTAGGAAAAATTGGTTGTCGGGATTGTCAGCAAGCCAGTCACAAGTAGCATCAAAAATATTGTTCTCAATACTCCGCATCATCATAATGTTGAGCATCGAGTAATTAGTAATTAGAATATCCGGCGGACTATCTTGCATATCCCACCGAGACCACATTTCACCGCCATCAAGTAGCGGTTTGTAGTAAGGCAAATCGGGCATATCCTGAAGCCAAGACGGATTGTTTTGGATATCCGTATCTCTCTGTCGGCGCTGCTGTTCTAGTTCCCTTAATTCATTTTTCAGTCGTCTGATACTATCGTCTTTCTGTATGCCTGAAACTGGTGTTTGTCCGGTGTAGCGTCCAAAGGTAATTCTATTTCCCCCTCTGTTTTGATTTAACCACTGGTGTACTGATGGCGCTTCTAGCGCTTTTCTCAGCCGTCGCAACTGGTCTTCAACTAGCGCGTTAAGAGGATAGAGAATCAAGGCACGGAGGGCTTTTGGTCGGGGTGTATGCGCCCATTGAGAGATACGGTCGCCATTAGAATTTACATTGTTATCCCACCAACGATGATTTGATGGCGGTTGGCGATTAGCCCCCCAAGTTTGGGATTCCCTTGCTAACTGTGCCAAAAGCGGTAAGAGGAAACATTCGGTTTTACCGGAACCCGTACCAGTAGTCACGACTAAATCTCGCTGGTTAACCAACACTTCCCGCAGGCTTTCCCATTGGTGTTGGTAAAGCTGGACTCCCGGATCGAAAATCATTTGCCCAAGTTGTGCCAAATTGTGGTATTCGGAGGGCAGTTGATTGGCTGCGGCTGACAAATTCATCCCCGATGATGGATAAATCGGGACAGGCTCAACTAAGGGAGGCTGACTCAAGATACCTGGTTGCTGGAGGAGGCGATCGCGTTCATCAGCCAAAGCGCGGTAACGCAGGGGAAAGGCACTTTTGATATATAGCTGATAAATGCGATCAAGTCTTTGATATGCGCCAACTAAGTCATGCACTGGCAGGTACCTCTTCGCACTTTACATTAAGTTTATCAGTTAGCAGAGAAATTACTTCCATCGGCACGTTCTCGTAGAGCAACCAGGATTTTTGATAAGTTGGGAGTTGTCCAGATGCTAGCACTAGCGCACGTTCGTAAATTTCAGGCCAACGCTGGGAGACAGGTATTGCTAAACGCCAGCTAGCGCGATCGTAACGTGCAATACATTCAAAGCCACTGTGCTGCAATGCTAAAAATCGTAGACCATACCAGTCGCCCTGTCGCCAACTAGCGCTTTCTTGGTCATAAAAGAGTGTATAGCCAGGACGATCGCTCTCCTCTATCCTCCACATCTGGTACATACCTGTTTGATTGGGAGAGATACAGCTAATAAAATCATTACCATCAAAGCGCTTCCACTCGTATATACTCGGCACAATTCCCTGCAAGCTTCTGAGATTCTGCTTCCAAATGTCAAGATTTGGTATAATTTCAGCAAGTCGGCTCGATACTTCCCCAGCGTAAAGGATAGAAAACTGGCTTGTAATTATATTAAAGTCACTCAAATTGAGACGAATGCAAGGCGGTGCGTCTCTTCTTGATTGATGACTGGAAATTATATCTGTATATTTTTCCAACTCCTTCAGCAACTTGATGCTGCGTTGACCGCAAAGAAGAAATTCTGGAGAGTCTGATTTAATCTTAACGAGGGCTGTAGGAGCCATAGACCATCGTGTACCGTCTGAAGAAGACTCAATATGCCCAAGCAACCTAAGCCTCCGTAAAATGCGTTTTGGTTCCTCAAGTCTCAGAGTATCGCAGGCTTTTTTGAAGGATTCCCACGTTCCGCTACCAAGGGTAGATAGCCAGTAGAGAAGGTGTTCGTAACGCTGGGAAAGTGCCTCAATATCTGGTGACGATTGATTGATAGGCGATGAGGCGCTCGCCTCAAATGGGTTATCATAGGTAACTTTCTCTACAGGCTGATAAGGAATAGGGTTCGTGTAATCGTAAACTTCATGGGCTGCCCCAACCATAGATTTTATTTGTTCATAGGTGAAGCTCTTATTGCCGGGAACTGCCGAAGTTTTAAAACAGGGAAATTTGAGCAAATTAGAGTTTACAATTTCTTGAGGTATTTCTCCTAGGGTACTACTTTCAATTGCTAGAAAAAAATAAAAGCTTTTTCTAGAAGTAGCTCCTTTTTCCAGTCGCAGAAGTGGCACATATTGACTGATATTTTGGTGTTGTATGTGTTTGGAAACTTCCTGGATAAGTTGTTTTGGGTTCCCTTTGTATGAAAATCCTCTGTACCAACGTTGAATTTTGGTCATTTTACTTTTGAATTTATTTAACTTTATTGAGCCAATGACTGAAGGACGCTGCCACAAATATTATGACTTGAACCGATCGGCATCACTTCACAACTTGATGGTTCTACTATTGACAGACCACTCCAATCAACAATTCTGACAAAGCGCTCGCTAGATTCACCTCCACAAGTAGCTTTTACGAGATAGTCACCTACACTAGGAAAGTTAACTACAATGGGAATATTTGTACTTTGCTGTAACTTTTCCCAAATTTGGGAATCATCCGATAATCGAGTTACTTGTAACTCAACTGTGGGATGGAAACCAAAGATAGTTACTAGAGGGCTATGTCCCTCTAGCCATGCACCCAATTGAGGTACGCGCAAACCACCTGAAAAGCTAATAGATAAACGGACACTGGGTTGCAAAGCATCTTTAAGTTCTTGACTTTTGATAAAGACTGCATCCCAAGCTTGGGAAACAACCATGCAGGTGTGAATTTCAAACCAGGTAGAATTTTTAAATACTGGTTGTGCTCCACCCTGCCATTTCAATAGCTGCTCATCTTGCAACCGTTGAATATCTGAGAGCAGTTCTTTTTTGTAGAGTAGGATAAATGGCGTACCGAGGGATGGCGTTCCCCAAGAAGCATAGGCTCCTGAATCTGGGTTATCGGGATCTGGAATTAATATCCAAAAGTTACGCTCGGGCAAAATTAGGGAATCCAGGTCTGTAGAACAACTAATTTGGTATCTTGCACCGCGATCCAATTCATTCATATTTATTGGATTTTTTAGAGGGAAATACCATCCAGCGCGTTCGTCCCGAAGCTGGTGAACGTTATCTCTGTACTGAACTTGTACCGATTCTACTGGTCGCCCTTTTAGCTGTTTCGGGTAGAGATAGTAATCAATCTGGCCCAAGAATGGATCTTCAGTGCGATATAAACCTGCAAAAAGGTAGCGGCTCCAGGTGCGTACTCCTTGTTTTAGTGTTACTGGTTTCCCCTCATTTTGCCATTGTTCGTAAACTTCGTGAATTGCTTCGGCAACGGCTTCATAGCGCTGCCTGTTGTCCGTCAGTAACTCTTTTAAGTGTTGGCAAAGCCTCGGCGTCTCGCGGCGGACATGAGTAAATAAAGTTTGGGCATCCCATTGGGCTGTCCATTGCTTTTCGTTAAATATATCTAGAAGTCGGTTTTTATCAGCGTGGCGTAGAAGAGATTGCGAAATTGGATAATTTATATAGGTAGTTGGACCACCGCGACCCCGAACTGCTGAAGGTAAAAATCCCTGTTGCCTTAGCCAAAGATTCCATTCTTTCCATAGCGGTTCTTCAGCAGCGGAACCAGATTCCATGCCCGGTGGACGACGAGCGTCGGACAGACCTAAAATTTTCTGCAATCGCCGGAAGTAGTTTAGTTCTGATATTTTTTCTTCCTCAGCCATCTGATAGGCGGCTAGGACTGTGGCACTGAGAAAGGCAATACTTTTGGGTAAACCGTCAGAATCACACCCTCGCAAGTTGCTCAAATTAACTTGTTGGTCAATGATGACTCTTTTCCTTACGGCAATCAAAAAGTCATCGCGACCGTTGTTGACGCCCGTATCCTTTCCAAATTCTAGACCAATACGCTCGAGTACATCGTCGTCAACGCTTACGTAAAGTTTAGTACCGCGCGGTACGCCACTGGTAAAGTAAGACACTAATGCTTGGTTCCATTCTCTGTAGCTTGCCATTGCTGTTTTCGCTTCTTTGGCTTACCATCTGAGCCGTTTGTTTAAATTATCCCAGGTTTGTGTGACTATTGGTAGTTAATGAGATTCAGCCTGGCGTTGCTGAATACAGGTATAAATTCAAGATTTCGGAATGGGTATAAGCTAAGTAGGGTGAGTTTTGTAACATCAAGCGAAAAGTTGATTCATACCATGAATGAGCAACGCCTAGAAACCATTAACTCGATAGGTTTCGATTACCAGAGTAATCACCAACCCAATACAAATAAAACCCCTCACCTGATTTTATGATTAAAAAGCTCTTCTTACTTCTTGTTTGCTTATTTGTAGTCATGATTGGCTTCGGAGTAAGCCTGCCTGTACTTCCTTTCTACGCCCAACATTTACATATAGCAGTTGTTCCGCGTGAGACGATCGCCATTCACATTACCTTATTAACCAGCATTTACGCCTTCGCTCAGTTAATTACAGCACCGTTTTGGGGGCAATTGTCAGATCGAGTCGGCAGGCGACCCTTAATTTTGATCGGAATTGCCGGTTCCGCGATCGCTCAACTACTATTTGGGTTTGCCTCTTCCCTCGCAATGCTTTATGTTGCTCGAGCAGTCGGTGGGGTTCTAGCCGCTGCGATGCTGCCTGCTGCTGCCGCTTATGTTTCGGATGTAACGACTGAGCGCGATCGCACCCAAGGAATGGCTTGGCTCGGTACAGCAGTGAGTCTTGGAGCAATTGCTGGACCAGCTTTTGGTGGTTTGACAACTCGTGAAGACTTACATTTTACCCTCGGTTTTTTCGATCTCAAAATTGAAAATTATGCTCCTCCCTTTTTTCTAGCTGCGGGTTTGATGTTCTTAACGCTGCTAGTCGCTCTCCGCTGGTTGCCAGAATCGTTACCATCGAGATCCGCAACTGTAGTCCCTCGTCAGCCAGCACTAGATTGGAAAAGGCTGGGTAAACCACTATTACTGCTGTTGGGTTTAGCCACGATCGCCCAGTTTGGACTCACGATGTTTGAAGCCGTTTTTGCATTATATGCTCAAGAAATATTGGGATACGGGCCCGTCCAAACAGGCTTTGTATTTATGATGTGTGGCTCAGTGATGGCAGTCTTTCAAATCATTGCAGTGAGCTTTTTGTCTCGATATATGAATGAGATCGCCCAAGTTGCTCTGGGATTTGCACTCATGGGAAGCGGCATTTTCCTGCTACTAATGGCGCGATCGCTTCCCATTGTGCTGGGAGTTGTCGCTATATTGGCATTCGGTATGGCATTGATTACCCCAAATGTAGCTGCTTTGATTTCAAAACGGGGCGGTCAACACACGGGAACGGTGTTAGGAATTCAAAATGCCGCTAATAGCCTCGGACAAGTTGGGGGATCGATGTTAGGGGGCGTTCTGTTTGCATGGCAGGTAAGCGCCCCTTATAGCTTTGCTGGTGTTTTACTAATGGGAACTGGCTTAATGCTGGGTTGGATGCAGAAACATCAGCATTGATGATTCAGGCACAACACTACCTCACGTCTGGCATCAAGCTTGAGTTAGTGAGAAAAATTCAGGTTCAGGGTTACTGACTAAACTCCCGCTTTGGAACCTCAGAGCGGAACAAAGAAATTGCCGCGACGGTGGCTAACACCTGAACCGCGACAAAAATTCTTAGATTCTTGACTGCTTGTTTGAAGCCTTCTGGGGTGAATAGATTTATATTAGGATGCTGCAACCACCAACAAAGCAGTAAACAGAGCAGTAAAACTGTTAGGGCGACACCGTTTTTCTGATTCCAAAGAACGCCTTGTCTGTTAGTTCTTTTCACAGCATCCTAAATATTTCCCAAAAGGCGATCGCATGGCGATCGCAATAACTGTCTATCTGGAGGGGTTGCTTTGATTTCCTCTCATCCCAGGCATATTGTTCATACCAGGCATATTGTTCATCATATTCTTGCAACAGCTACATCCGCCTTCAGTAGGCTGCTGCGGAGCCTGATTGGTTTGCGCTATTGTTGGAGTAAGACGCTCTTGAGCTACGGGTGCTTCATTGGTAGAGCTAGAAGCTGTAGTTGGGCTAGCAGTCGGGTTGTGAGTGTCTGCAAACGAGGGATTAGCTGTCAAAGCTAACAACGTTAAGCCAGCTATAGTTCCACCGATTACTGTTTTAGCAAGTGTGAGCATACTCATCTTTATCCTCAATTGAGTGATTAATTTCTTAGAACTAAGTCCATACTAAACTCTCCACCAGACTAGAGAGTCAAGGCCTAAATTCAGAAATTCGAGTAAATATGCCTGAAGAATGATGTTGACTTCTCTACTTGACTCTCTACTCGACTAAAGAGTTTAAGATAATAGAACAGAAATTTTGGTAAAGATAATGAAAAAACGGCGTTGCTGATTGACGGTATGAATCAACTTTTCTGGGAAGTTACAAAACTCATTTAAACGCTTTGATTAAAGCCTCAAACTGCACTCGCAGTGACTTATCATGAGGCGAAACGGGCGGGATTTGGCGGTTAATACCTAAAAATTCATAAACTGCCATTTGAGCAACTCGCACCGAATACTCAACCGTGAAGACAACATCATCAGGAATTTCGACAAACTGGCTGATGAAAGCAAGGTTCTTCGAGCTGCGAGGAATCGGCAACGGTCGATCCGTGCCTAAACGAGGCATAAACATACTTGTGATGTACGGCATCCTGCAAGGAATGCAGTTTGCCGATTCCACAGTATCCAGATCGAATCGTAGATGACCGCAGAGTTCTCGCAGAATTTCTTCACCGTTACACTCGCTCATCGGCTTGGGCACAAAATCACCCACGCGATCGGGGAAAAGAGCGTATCCCCAGAAGACCTGTATATCAACAGGTTGATTTATAAAGTGGGGTTGATAGGCGAGCACGATGGACATCAGCCAGTTGGAGTCTTTAAACGTGACAAGCCCACCAGTTCCCGGTTGATTGCTGCTAAATTCAAGCATTTTGTTGAAGAATGCAGGGGTTTTTAGTGTGACTGTAAAAGACTCCCACAGTGACTCGGCAATGCTGTTGTTAAAAGCAGAAGGATTACCGAAATCTGGGCGTTCTGCCGCCAGCTTTTCCCACAAATTCCAACTGTCGCTGTCCTGTTTGGTCAGCTTCTTGGGCGCACTTGTCATAGAACCCAAACTTGAGGCATCAGTCATCGATCCGTTTTGCAGAAAAACCAGGTCGCCGTCTTTAAGCGCGATCGCTTTACTTTCACCCTTCTGCTGATAATGAATGCCTGTCACCACAAACTTGCCTTCTTCGGTGTTGCGATCGAGATCTGTGACCTTGCAATCGACGATGAAATTGACACCTTGATCTGCGAGCCAACTCTGAAGTGGACGAACCAATGAATCGTACTGATTGTAAATGGTTCGCTTCACCCCAGCAAGGGTTTCAATCCGAGAGAATTCGAGCATGAAGCGATGCAAGTAACGGTTGAATTCAACGGCACTGTGCCACGGCTGGAAGGCGAATGTAGTTGCCCACATAAACCAGAATTCAGTCTTGAAGAATTCTGGAGAAAGCCAATCAGTGATACGACTAGCAGCCAATTCGTCTTCATCAGCTTGGCTAAGCTTCAGCAACTCTTGACGATCTTGCATGGAAAAGCCCATTGAACTCACAGGGACTTTTGCTCGGCGGCTGTCAACGAGACGCGCCATAGAATTTGACTTATGCCGTTCATTAAACTCCATAGTTTCGTCAAACACTGTTTTACCGGGCGAACTTAGGGAGGGGATGGACTTGTAAAGATCCCAAGTGCATTCATAATTGTCAGTCGTCAACATCCGTCCCCCCCGCATCGAATAACCGTCTACAGGGTTCCCGGCTCCATCCAAACTCCCGCCCAAGATGGGCTTTACTTCTAGGATAAAAATATTTCTGCCAGGGAGTCCGCCGTCGCGAATTATGAAGGCTGCGGCTGCTAAAGAGCCGATACCACCACCCAACAGATAGGCATTAAATTCCTTGTCCATGTCGATTAATTAGCTCCGCTTTTCGAGATAACCCAACATATGACGGCGAGCCAGATAAAGGATGAATGGTGGTAAAACGATCCACTGAATTACGGCCAGTAAACTCATCCCTAGAATGGGTACTGCCAGCACCGGAACCCCATAGACTTTAGAAACATTAACTCGATAGGTTTCTATTACCAGAGTAATCACCAACCCAATACTGGTAAACAGGAACGCCAGCTTCGAGGTGGGATAAAGCACCCAATTCCGCGAACGAACTAACACACTCACCGCCCAACTACTAAATAGAATGATGACCCCATCGCCGAAGGAGCAGTGAGTCAAATCTTTGATTTTGTCGGCTAAAGAGGGACTTCGGTAGAACTCGTAATAGGGAGCCTGCCAAACTTCGTAAACAAAATTGAGCAAAAAGGCAAAGAGAAACAGGTTGGTTTCTGGTGCCGCTAGAATTTGGACGATTTTCTTGGACACAAACCCTTACTCCTCCAATATATGCAATTAATCATTCAAACGAACGCGACGTAACAACATTGCATTAACTGAAACAACGACCGTCGAAACGCTCATCAATATTGCTCCCAATGCTGGCGTTAATAGAATGCCGAAGGGAGCCCCAATTCCTGCCGCTAAAGGAATTGCAACGACGTTGTACCCAGTTGCCCAAAGCAAGTTCTGAGTCATTTTGTTGTAGGTCGCTTTCGCAAGTTTAAGCGCGTAGGTTGCATCAAGCGGATCGCTTTTAACCAAGATTAAATCAGCCGACTCGATCGCCACATTGGTTCCAGCGCCGATCGCCAGTCCTAAATCCGACTCGGTTAAAGCCGGTGCATCATTGATTCCATCGCCCACAAAGGCGGTTGGCTTCTCAGCTTTGAGCTTACGAATCAATGCAGCTTTATCCTGTGGTAGGACACGAGCATAGTAGCGATCGATCTTCAAATCCCCAGCAACCGCCTTGGCAACGGCTTCGGCATCGCCTGTAATCATGACCACCTGCACGTCCATTTCCTGTAATTTTACAACCGCTTCTCGTGCAGATTCGCGCACTTGATCGGCTAACCCGAATAGGGCGAGAACTTGCTTGTCGTCCATCAGCACGATCGCACTTTCACCACGAGATTCACGTTCTTGTAGTCCTTTTTGCAATGCTGGCGGAAACTGCAATTTCAACTCTTGAACCCATTCGGGTCTGCCAACCCGATAGCGCTGACCGTTTACCACGCCTTCAACGCCCTGACCGGGAACTGCTTTGAAGTCACTGGCTTTTGAAAGCTCGATTTTGCGATGGCTGGCTTCTTCTACGATCGATTGTCCAAGCGGGTGTTCTGATAAAGATTCGAGAGAAGCAGAAATGCCCAAAGCTTTTAACTCATCTATACTATCTGTATAAATTCGTTGCACGCCAAAATGTCCGGTTGTCAATGTCCCCGTCTTATCAAATGCGATTGTTTTAATGTCTTTTGCTCGTTCAAACGCTTCTCGATTTCGTACCAGAATGCCGTTTTTAGCGGACATTGCAGTTGCGTTGACCAGCACTAAGGGGATCGCTAAACCTAACGCATGAGGACAAGCAATCACCAATACAGTAACGGCGCGATTAATTGCAAATGTTAAACCATCTGGTTTAACAGATAGCCAAATGATGAACGCTAGCGTAGCGATCGCGATCGCTGTATAAGTTAGCCAATAGGCCAGTCGATCGGCTAGTGTTTGAAATTTACTTTTAGATGCCTGCGCTTCCTCAACTAAGCGCATAATTTGGCTCAAGGTTGTTTGATCTCCGGTGCGAGTGACTTTGATTGTCAAAGCGCCTTCTCCATTGACCGCTCCGGCGATCGCCTCATCATTGGCTTTTTTGACCACCGGGCGCGACTCCCCAGTGAGAAAAGCTTCGTTGACGTTGGAAGTACCCTCGATGACCTCACCATCAATTGGGACTTGTTCACCGGGACGAATCAGAATTAGATCGCCCTCAACTAATGCGCTTACTTGGACATCTTCTATCTGCCCATTCGCCTGCTTCTTGTGAGCGACAGAAGGCACTAACTTGGCAAGTTCTTGTAGAGCATTGCTGGCTCCCAGCACAGAAGCCATTTCCATCCAGTGACCGAGCAGCATGATATCGACTAAGGTTGCCAGTTCCCAATAGAAAGAATCTCCCGCCAATCCAAGAGTCACTGCCACACTGTAGACAAACGCCACGGTGATTGCTAGAGCAACCAGAGTCATCATGCCAATTTTACTGCGGAGTTCGTAGTAAGCTCCCTTCAGAAAAACCCAGCCACCATAGAAATAAATAATCGTTGAGAAAATGGGAATCACCCAATTCGCACCTGAAAACTGGATGGCTTGATAACTAAACCAATCCTGAAACATGGGCGCAAAATAGAGGACGGGCAGCGTTAGCAAGAGGCAAATAAAGAAGCGTCGTTTGAAAATCTCTGGGCTGTGTCCAGCGTGTTTGTCGTGACCTGCGTGTTGAGCGTGATTAGGCTGTTTACCGTGAGCACTATGATTGCTGTGTGGGTCAGGCAGATTCCTTTCAACTTGCTGTTTGTGTTCGTGGTGCCCAGCGTGTCCCGGCTTGGGTTGGGTTTGTCCATGTTGATGGCGATCGTGGTTCATAAATTAATCCTCCTAATTTAATGTGATGCCCTGGTTGGCAGATTTACAGAGAAGGAAGCTAGGGCGAAATTTTAGAGAGGCGATCGCCGAATTAAAATCAGCCTTCTAAAATAAGTTTGTCCAAATTTTTCGATTTCACTGACTGCTAACTCCATCAGTCGTGCGTCCGCTCATTTCATTCTCGTGAATGCGGTAGATTGCAATCACCTCTGCTCGTCCCCAAGCATCGATCCAGGTTCGATTGATCGCAGGCGAAAGTGTTGGATTCTGCGTTTTGACAAATTGCATCACCCGATCGATGTCTTGCTGCTCAGTGAGGCGTTCAGCGCGACCATTCACAACAACGCTGCGCCAGTGCACCAGATCGTGAACTTCTTCGATCTGTAAGCAAACTTTTGGATTTGCATCCATATACTCAGTCTTCATTCCCACCGTTGTGAAGATATATATTTCTGAGTCTTTGAGGTAATAGTGCATAGGCACAATATATGGATACCCTTCGCCTATGCAGCCGAGGTGTCCATATCCTACTTTATGTAGCAGTTCGTGTATTTCTTTTTGTCCCATTTCATCGATATCTAACATTACTGTTCTCCACTGCTAATTTCAAAATCATCGATCGCTACTAAAACTCTCTGATATACAAAACCTTCCCCAATGCCAGAATGCGCGCGATCGGAGGTAATTGTATGCAACAGTCCTTGCATACCCACTTTGACTGTAAGAAAACAATCTGAGGAACTTATGAGGAGTTAAGAAAAGTTTGAGGTTGAGAATGTTAATAATGAATTAAGACTTCGTTTATTGGAGAATAGCCCTAGAGTCTCCCGCCGAAAAAATACAAGCACACCCAGCAACTTTAGACTGATGCAAGGCTTCGGATGCGGCTTGATAAAGAGAAGGCAAATCCGTTCCATTATCTGGATATTGAGCAATTCCAGCGCTAAATGTGATCCGAAATTGAGTTTGCTCGGGAGCAACAAATTTTCTGTGGTGGAGCGTTGCTAATAATTGAGTGAGTCTTTGAATACCATCTGCCTTAATCATGCTAGATAAGGCAACCACAAATTCATCGCTCTCCCAGCGAGCAACGACTGCATTTTGCCTAAAAGTTTGCCGGAGCAATTGTCCCCACTGACGCATCACCATGTCGCCAGTATTGTACCCGTGACGATCGTTGATCTGTTTGAGATTGTCTAAGTCCAGAACTGCTAGACAGAGCGGCTGCTCCTGTTGATTTGCAAGTTGAAGGTATTTGTTTAAGTCTTGGGTTGACTTATTGCGGTTAGAGAGTTTGGTCAAATAATCTGTCTCAGCAGCATTCTGAAGGAGTTTGATCCGTTCTAGGCGATTGATGATGCGACTGACCAATTCTGGCCCTACGATCGGCTTGCTCACAAAGTCATCTGCACCCACTGAAAACATTTGATTGACGATCGCAGCATCGGTATGCGCCGTCAAAAAAATGATCGGCAAGCGCCCCCAGCGCGAATTGTTGCGGATAATTTTGCAAAGCTCAACGCCACTCACAGCAGGCATTTTCACATCTAAAATTAGCAGATCCGGTGAGCATGATTTCAACGTTTCCCAAAATCGTTGAGGATCGTTCAGCGTTGTTACGCTCAATCCCCAGGGTTCTAGGAACTCCTTCAGAGTTACAAGAATCTGGGGATCAGCATCGACGACCATCACCCGTTGCTTTGCTGTCTCTGCTTGTTGTGCCGCTTGTGCGATCGCTTTCAGCACTTGAGCCGGGGGCAAGGGTTTGTGTAAAAAACTATGTCCGCCGAGTTGGGCAACTTCTAGGCGATCGGTTAATTGATCGTGACTGGTAAAAACTAGAACTGGCACAGAAGGAGTTTGATGACTGAGCTTTGCCAGCAGCCTTAAACTCTCTGTTGTGGGATGAGTAATATCGGGATCGAGTAGCACAACGGTAGGCGCATCCTGCTCAATTTTCGTTTCGGCTTCGGAAAGTGTTGTGGCGATCGCGCTCCGAAATCCCCAGTCCACCGCTTCATTCATCAACTGTTGGGCCAGTTGGCGATCGGGATCGACGATCAATAACAAAGGACGCTCATCCGCAAACAAAGACTCTTCCGGCTCGCTCCCTTTTGTGGTTAAGTCGTTTGATGCGCGGTCAATTTCTGGACGTTTGGATAAGGCGCTGAGGGTTTGTGGTTGAATCGGTTGAGTCGCTTCATGAGACGTGAGTTGAGCCGTCTTGGTTGAATCAGCGATCGCTTCCAAGGGTTTAAGCCGATAACCCAGTCCATAAACCGTTTCAATCAAATCTGTGGGAGCGCCGACCCCTCTAAGTTTCTGTCGTAGCCCTTTAATATGAGTTCTCACGGCATCTTCGCTAGGAGTGTCTCCATAAGCCCAGATTTGATCCAAAATTACGCTGTAGGTAAATACTTGACGACCATTCCGCAAAAAGAACTCTAGGATCGAAAACTCCTTGGGACTCAAGGATAGAAGTTGCCCTGCGTAAGTAACTTCACGACTTGTTGGGTCGAGCCGCAAATTACCCTTCTCCAGCACAGATTGAAAAGTCGTGCCTGTGCGACGCAGCAAGGCTCGAATTCGAGCAATCAATAACTCCTGATCGAGCGGTTTCACCATGTACCCATCGGCACCTGCATCTAGCCCGATCGCTTGATCGTGACCACTGCCTCGCCCTGTTACCACCAGAATTGGCATTTTATAGTCGTGCGCTCTGACTCTACGACAGAGACTTATTCCGTCTAAACGAGGGAGCGTAATATCTATCAGCAGTAAATCATAGTTATAAACAACAATCAGTTCCCAAGCTGCCTCACCATCGTTAGCAACTTCAACCACGTAATTTTGGTTGGAGAGAATGCAAGTAAGTAGGTCGGCAATTGCCTCATCATCTTCTACCACCAAAATTTTCATCAGTCTAACTCCTTTACAGGCTGGTTGCGGTGTCAGGTGAGCGGAATCCTCCAATAATGATGGGAAAGAATGAAATCAGGATGAAATGAATTGCTCATCGCCAAAAAGCTGGAAAAATCTTCCTAAAGACGTAAACCTTGAATCGCTCATAGGTTTCTCATAGTCTGAGCGTAGCTTGAGAGATATAAGAACTTAGTCATCCCCTAACCAAGGTGAAGGGCATAACAATCCGTTCTTCGTTGTGTTGATTCTTTAGGAGCTTAAAACCATGACTACTACTACTACTAAATCTCATCAATCTCTGCTAGAAACCTGCATTCAGAATTGCCTCGACTGTCTTCGTGAGTGTGAGCAATGCGGAACCGCTTGCTTAACCAGTGACATGGTGCAGATGATGGCTCAATGTATTCAGCTATGCCGCGATTGCGCTGATACCTGTGCTCTCTGCGCTCGGTTCATGGCTCGTAATTCTGACCTGCACGCTCAAATGTGTGCGGTTTGTGCAGAAGCGTGCGATCGCTGTGCGACTGAGTGTGAGAAGCACGACCACGATCAGTGTAAAAAGTGCGCTCAAGCCTGCCGTCGTTGTGCTGAATCTTGCCGTCAGATGGCTAAAGCAACAGCATAAAACCTATTTATTTACCGCGTTGGCTGTTGCATGAGCGATCGCGCTCAACCATTATCCTACGCAACAGCCATCAGTGCAGAATCAGTACCCGCTTTAGCTGAGTTTTATCAAATGGAGCCATGCAAAATTGTTTTTATTGCTCCGATAAACTTCTCCGACACATCCAAGGTGGATCTATCCACTGGTTTTGTCGAAGTTGCTGGCAAAAAATGCCCGTTCCTACATCAAAAGCTGGACAAGCAAAAAGTTCTCTCTCTAGCTTTACATCGCTCATAAGTTTCTCACAATCTAAGCGTAGTTTAAAAAGTATAAGAACGTGATCATCCCTTAGCCAAGGTAAGTTTATGAATAAGAAGTTTTTGGTGTACAGCTTAGTCGGGTTACTTAGTAGTGGTGCTATTACTGGATTTGTCCTTATCAACAGCGAACAAGTTCAGTCATTACCTGCACCAAGAAATCCTCAACAACCCAGATCAGTCCGAGTCGATCAGCATTTTATCGAAATGATGATCCCTCATCACCAAGACGCGATCGCAATGGCTGATCTTGCTTTTAGTCGCGCCAAACGCCCAGAAGTTAAAAAATTAGCCCAAGCGATTAAAAAAGACCAAACTCGTGAAATTCAAGAGATGCGTAGCTGGTACAAACAGTGGTTCGGCAAAGAAGTCCCTGCACCTTCAATGAATGACATGGGCATGATGGGAGAGCACCACAACCAAGGGCAGGGCACAGGCTCAGGCATGATGGGTGAGGGCATGATGAGCATGAAAACTGACCTCGACGCGCTCAAGAAAGCCCCGGACTTTGACAAAGAATTTGTGCGACAAATGATTCCCCATCATCAAATGGCGGTGAAGATGGCGAAGATGGCATCTGAGCGTGCTTCTCATCCAGAAATCCGTACTTTGGCTCAGTCAATCATCACATCTCAGAGCGCTGAAATCGCACAGATGCAAGGATGGTAACAAGCCTGGAATCGCGAGTTGTTCTATTCACAAGGAGGTCTTTATGCACCAACATGGTTCATCAAATCAGTCCCAGCCCGATCGTCAGCCAACTCGTCTCAGCTTGCCAATTAAGGTTGTGCTGTATGTCTCGATCGGGATTATTGCGTACTTTTTGATTACAGAACATTGGGCGCATTTAGCGGGCTTTTTACCGTTCTCTTTACTGTTCATCTGTATATTCATGCACCTATTTATGCACGGAGCACATGGGGGACATGGAGGCGGTAACAGTGGCAATAGCCAATCTCGCTGAAGGAAATTATTCGGACTCTGTAAATAAATCTATTTCAAGGAGATCGAACCATGAGAGATATGAGTAACGTTCCTGCTTACGGACTGTGGGGATTAGTGATTATTAATTCCCTGATATTTATTATCTTTGCCTTTAGTTTCACCAAGCCGCGTAACCCAAGAGATTGGCGATCGTTCGGGGCGTTCTCAGCATTCATTGTGGCATTGTTCACAGAAATGTATGGGTTCCCCTTAACGCTTTACTTATTCTCAGGCTGGCTGCAAACCCGCTATCCAGGATTGAACATTTTTTCCCATGATGCTGGGCATCTGTGGTGGACATTCCTGGGGTGGAAAGGCGATCCTCATTGGAATCCGATTCACCTTCTGAGTAATGTACTAATTTTTGGTGGACTGATTTATTTAGGAAATGCTTGGGAAGTTCTCTACAAAGCTCAACGAAGTCATACATTGGCGGTTTCAGGGCCATATTCAACCATTCGCCATCCGCAGTATGTCGGCTTCATTGTCATCATGTTGGGCTTTTTGCTGGAATGGCCTACTCTCGTGACGTTGCTCATGTTCCCCATTTTGGTCGCGATGTATATCCGATTAGCTCACCAAGAAGAACGGGATGCCTTAGCAGAATTTGGTGAGGAGTATGCCCGTTATGCCGCACTGACACCTGCATTTGTCCCCTGGGGTCATCGCAACACTCAGAAAAAACTAGCTCATTCACAGGAGTCTCACCATGATCCATAGTAGACCTCTTGCAAAATAATTTTGTGCTATTATGGAAAGTTTAGCCAATTTTATAATCTAGCAGGCTGGGCAAGTTTAAGGAGAGGCCAATCAACCCAATAATTCAAAGTTTGACCTAAACTTGAGCAAACTTTTAAGTATAACACATATTTTTTTTGCAAGAGGTCTAGTATTCACCCGAACGAAGAAACCCGTATACGTAGTCATTCAGCGCTGAAGCTAAGTGTGCGATCGCTATTTCTTGCCACAGCGATTATTACAGGAATTGCTTATTTGATTTGCATTCTGTTTCTAACAGTGGCACCTGAGATAACGATGGGATTCTTTAGCTATGTTCTTCACGCTAATTTATCTGGTATTACCCGAAGCATTACCTGGGGAAGCTTTATTGTAGGTCTTGTGGTTTGGTCTGTGGGTACTGGTCTGTACGCTGCTTTCGTTGCTCGCCTCTACAATAAGCTTCCGGTGAGATAGAAAACAATGGTGTTCCTACCTTTTTTTGGGGACTAGGAACTGTGATTATCTTCGTGCAATTTTTTCCTTTTCAAAGCTGAGTGTTCATTTTAACAGGTAGAAAAATATGAGTGATCTAATTGTGATTGGCTTTCCTGATGAATTTAAGGCAGATGAAGTGTTGCTCGATCTCAGAAAAATGGAGCGGGAATATCTGATCGATCTAGAAGATGCAGCGATCGTGGTCAAAAAGAAAGATGGCAAAGTCAAGATTAAACAAACTCAAGAACTCGTCACCGGTGGCGCGTTAAGTGGCGGCTTCTGGGGACTGTTAATCGGCTTGATGTTTTTTGAACCCATACTGGGAATTTTGGGTGCAGCAGTGGGTGCGCTTTCCGGTGCCTTAACGGATATCGGCATTGATGATAATTTCATTCAAGAACTAGGCAACACGATCGAACCTGGAACCTCTGCCATTTTTGTTTTGGTGAGAAAGTCTACACCTGACAAGGTTTTGGACGACTTGAGCAAATTTGAGGGAAAAGTCCTACGAACTTCGTTATCTCACGAAGATGAGGCACAACTTCAGGCAGTTCTTACGAAAACCGAAGCAGGGTAAGTCGTAGCTCCAAGAAATCTCGAAGTTACCACTTATCATTCTGAAAGGAGATTCTATGTTTCACAAAATTCTAGTGGCGATCGATCAATCCGATCTGACCGATCATGTTGTTGAAATCGCGATCGCTCAGGCAAAAACGACCGGAGGCAGTTTGCTCCTGCTCCATATTATCCATATGCAGGAGAAAGGGTTTCCCCAGATCGAAGGACTTATCAGCGGAAGTTACAATCCTGAGTATTTTAATACAGAAGTACAGTTCTACGAACAGCATTGGAAAACCTACAAACAGATGGGCTTGAAGTTACTGCAAGCCTCTAGTGAACGGGCGATCGCAGCGGGTGTAGGTGCAGAATCTATGCAAAAAACTGGCGACTTTGTGGATAACCCCGGTGAAACCATCTGTGCGATCGCCCAAGACTGGGAAGCGGATCTGATCGTCATCGGGCATCGGGGACTGTCCGGTGTCAAAGAGTTAATTCAGGGGAGCGTCAGTAACTATGTGTTTCACCATGCACCCTGTTCTGTTTTGAGTGTGCAACATCCCATCACGATAAAAACTGAAAAAACTGAACCTACTCTCGCTCACACATAGGTCAGAGACTTACAGCAAATGGAAGAAAAATCGAATCAAGCCAACCTCATGTTGGTGCATATTATGTCACCCGGTGAGAAGGGTGTCCAGACATTAGCAGCAGCTACTAGCATTATTACTCCATATCAATGAGGTTTCACAATGGAATGGACGGTTGGATGGTGGCAGGTTTCAGTTCAACGAGTTTATCCAACAACTACACAACTGTCTCAAACCTATAACAAAGCTGCCATCTGGTGGCATCAACTTGTTCGTCTTCTGGGTTATCGTCATGCTTATCGAGAGCTATGGCGATCGCTAAAAAACGCTGATATTTTGCTTGACTGGCAAGATAACCTGAACATTTGTGATTGTGGTATTGGCACAGCGGACTTCAGTCTGGCATTTGCTCAAACTATTAATCCAACAATACAGATTACTGGAGTCGATGTCTCATCGGAGATGCTCAAAATAGCCGATCAACAACTCAGTCAGGCAAATATTCGTCATCAAATCTGTCAAAGTGATGTGAATACGTTGCCATTTGCAGACCATTCTTTTGATGGTGTCATGAGTGCCTATATGCTTGAACATTTACTGAATCCAGCACAGGGATTACAAGAAATGGTCAGAGTTTTGCGTCCGGGCGCACCATTAGTTCTTGTGGTGACTCGATCGGGACTACTCGGCTCACTCATTCAGTGGCATTGGGGCACTCGATGTTTCACCCAGGAAAAACTCTCAGCGCTGATACGTGAAGCCGGGTTAAATCGCGTTCAGTTTTTCTCGTTCCCAATAGGATTAGCTCGCTTCACCAGTATGGCTTGTATCGGCTTTAAGAAATCATGATATTTCTAAAAATCTGGTGTTTGGCGATCGCCTTTCCCCTGATCTATTTTATGCGGCTCAAATCTGTCAGTGAAACTATCCTTGAACTGGATGCAGGCTTCCTAATTATTATTAGCTTTGTGGTACTCGTACTCACCCAACAAGCATAAGTGTACAGATTACTGCCCGCACAGTGAAGCTGAACTGGTTGAAAAGTGGAGAAAAGCATTGCTGATTGTCCAAAACGTTTTTCTTGACTGAACCACACAAAAATAAGGATTTGACATTATGAAACTCCAATTAAAAGTTCCCAATATGACCTGTGGTGGTTGTGTAAACACCATTACTAAAGCGATTAGAACAGTCGATGCTAAAGCTACCGTTCAGGGCGATCCAAAAACCAAGATTGTATCAGTGGAAACTCAAGCCTCAGAAGCTGCAATCAAGGATGTAATTACGGCGGCTGGCTACCAAGTGGCTTAACAAAGTTCTGAAGGGACAAGACAAGCTTATTGACGTATTCAGAAATGAGAGCGATATGCCCATTAAAACCACTTACCAACATCCCCTAACCCGCCGAAACTTTCTTCGAGGGACTGGATTTGCAGGCGGACTTGTCATCGGAAGCGGAATTCACAGCCTGCTATCGAGTTGTTCGCCTCAATCTTCCACCACAGAAATGGCTCAGGGGAACACCGTAGCCCGTGGGCCGAATGCAAAATTTATTCCCGATATTGAAATCAACCTGAAGGCTGCACCGACAACGGTTCCAATCTTGCCGGGACAAATGACCCAAGTTTGGTCTTACGCAGCACAACTGGTCAAGGGCGACCCAAACAGCTTACAAACCATTCCCGATAGTTATTTAGGCCCCATTATTCGCGTTCGCAAAGGTCAGCGCGTGCGGGTCAACTTCCAAAATAACCTTCCTCAAGGGCAAGCCAGCATTGTGCATTGGCATGGATTGATTTTACCAGAGGAGATGGATGGACATCCTCGCTTTGCGATTCAGCCAGGACAGACCTATATCTACGAGTTTGAGGTGATTAATCGGGCAGGTATGAACTGGTTTCATCCTCA
This sequence comes from Microcoleus sp. POL10_C6, assembly GCF_036701585.1. NCBI lineage: Bacteria > Bacillati > Cyanobacteriota > Cyanophyceae > Oscillatoriales > Microcoleaceae > Microcoleus > Microcoleus sp. POL10_C6. Next base: position 40,150 of record NZ_JAUBRB010000004.1, read on the forward strand.
TCCAGACGGGCTTACAGGGCAGCAAGCCTATGCTGGCTTGGCGGGGCTATTTATAGTGACGGATCAAGAAGAAGCGACCCTTAATCTACCCACCGGGGCTTATGAGATACCGATTGTGCTGCAAGATCGTACCTTAGATGCCAATAATCAACTCCTCTATCTCGGCAGCAAAATAGGTACCCCCCGTAATAGCAACATGGGTGGGATGCAACAGGATAACTCAGGTCAATCCAGCAATGACATGAGCAGCATGATGGGCTTTTTGGGTCAAAAGATATTCGTGAATGGTAAGCCCAACTTCACACTTTCTGCGGCGACACGAGTCTACCGCCTTCGCCTCTTAAATGGATCTAATTCACGTATCTACAAGCTTGCGTGGAGCAGTGGCGATCCACTGACCATCATTGGCACTGATGGTAGCTTACTGCCTCGACCTACCGAACGAAAGTATGTCATGTTAGCGCCAGGTGAGCGGATTGATGTTTGGGCAGATTTCAGTAAGTTGAAAGTTGGTACAGAAGTATCTCTAAATAGTCTGGCTTTTTCAGGAGCAGAAAATGTAGGAGGTAGCAGCATGAGCGGCATGATGAGTTCTGACAATGCCCCGGAACTTGGTTCAGCGATGATGCTATTCAACGTCAAGATTGAGCGCAAAGAAAAAGAAACTCTGCGACTCCCCACTCAACTAGCAGCCCTACCACTATTGCGTCCAGAAGATGCCGTTAATGCCACCCAGCCACGACCTATTGAGCTTTCTCTCAAAGGTATGAAATGGGTGATTAATGGGCAGCCCTTTGAAATGAATACTGCATTACCGCAAGAAACCGTAAAGCTAAATTCGATCGAACAGTGGGAGATTATCAATAAACTCAACCCCGGAGCCATGATGGATGCGAAGGGGATGGCGCACCCTATCCATCTACACGGCGTGCAGTTTCAAGTTATTAGTCGGGAAGTGCTGCCAGAACTTGCCGCAGGATGGCAAACTGTCAAGGATGGCTATGTAGACGAGGGCTTGAAGGATACTGTAATGGTAATGCCGGGTGAGCGAGTGAAGCTGCTCATGAAATTTGAGAAATACAGCGGCTTATATACATACCACTGTCATACCTTAGAGCACGAAGACGCTGGCATGATGAGAAATTATCGAGTCAAGGAATAATCAGGCATCTATCAGGCTAGTTAACCCGCTGTAATTGGTTCTAACTTCAATTTCAAAGCCTTTCACTGGATGTCTAATTCTGAGGCTACAGGCGCTACAGCGATCTTGTAAAGATGTTTATTGTTCGAGGGACTCTCTTATGAAACCGGATTACCTGATTATCGGCAGTGGTTTATCAGCATTGACCTTTGGTGCTTTGATGGCAAACTCCGGCAAGACTGTGCAAATCCTCGAAGCTCACGAGCATCCAGGGGGATTTGGGCATACGTTTACAATGGCTAAAAAGTATACATTCAATGCTCAATTTCACTACGTCTGGAACTGTGGTGAAGGGCAAACTGTCAATCAAGTGCTCAAAAAACTGGGCTTGGATAAGGAAGTAACTTTTGAACGTTATGACCCGGACGGCTTTGACCATATGCGAATGCCAGGGTATGCGATTGATATTCCGTCAGAGCCAGAAGAACTGATCCAGCGATTATCGGCTCTATTTCCGGCACATGGCGATCGCATTCGCCAATTCGTTAACGAAGTAGAAAAGACTGGCGTAGGCTTGAAAATAATTGCTCCTCCAATTAAGCCGATTAAATTACTCAAACACCCAAGTGAAGCATTATGTGCTTTCCAGCATCTCAACAGCACACTTCAAGATGTATTTGACAAGTTTCAGCTACCCCAAGCCGCTCAAACCCTATTGGCTCTGCAATGGCTTGATTTTTTATTACCTCCAAATCAACTCTCGTTTTATGCTTGGGTGGCATTGTTCCGAGGCTATCAAGCAGGTGCATTTTACCCAACCCAGCATTTTGAGGATGTGATTAATTCCTTAGTCAAGGTGATTGAATCACATGGGGGAGAGGTGTTGCTAAACCATGAAATCACGAATTTTAGAGTCACAGACAGAACGGTTACGGGAGTTCAGGCAATGGATCTCACCAATAATCAAACCTCCGAATTTACGGGTGATACGGTGATTTGCAATATTGACCCTCAAAGAGCCGCCAAGATGATCGGTGAGGAAAAGTTCTCCAAAACTGTGCGTCGAAAACTTAACTATGAATATTCGGCATCTAACTACATGGCGTATTGCGTCGTCAAGGATATCGACCTGCGAGACTATGGATTTGGCAAGTGGAACCTCGCCCATAGCGGGCATCAAGACCTGAATGAATCCTTCGCACAGATGTACGATCGCCATGACTTTTCTAATCCTAGTTTTGCGATCACAACGCCTACTTTACTGACGGAAGCGAGTCGAGATTGCCCAGAAGATTGCCAAATTGTGGAATTTCTCACAGTTGCCAATTACGGCTATTTCAAGCAATTGCGGGAGAGCGATCGCAAAGCTTACAACCAGAAGAAGCAAGAAATCTTGGATTCCATCCTGGATGTTGTGGAAAAACACTATGTGCCGAACTTTAGAAAGCACATGGTCTTCCATATTACGGGCAGCCCGACCACCAATGAACGCTTTTGCTGGTGTCCCAGTGGGAATTCTTACGGCTCCATTCTGACACCGCGCAATGTGGGTCTAGGGCGACTGAATCATGAAACCTCACTCAAGCAGTTCTATTTCTGTAATGCCTCATCTGGCTATCCAGGCTTTGCTGGCACAGTTTGGACGGGAGCATTGCTCTATCAACGATTATCGGGCGACGTGCTTTTAGACGACTAAACAGATGATGTCTACGACGAACTACGCCTACGCGCATTATCCATTTCATAAACTTAGAGGTCAATTATGAGAATCGCTGTTATTGGTGGCGGAGCTAGCGGCATGGCTACAGCCTACCTGCTTGATAAAGAAGGGCATCATGTCACCGTGTTTGAGCGGCAGCCCATGTTAGGAGGGCACATTCGGACATTGAACAAGAACGTGCAGCCGAACCAGTCCGATTGCGATGAAATTTTGGAAAGTGGAGTGCTCGAATTCCCGACTGTCTTTTACAACTTCATCGCGCTGATGCAAGAACTAGGGGTAGAACTAGAACCCGTCGATATTGGTTCAGCCATGTTTCTTAAAGATGGCAGCCACTTTCTATCGGCAGTCACGATCGAGAAGAACTTTGTAGGTGTCCACGGGCTGATCGAACAGTTACGCCTCGATACCATCTATGCCCGTTCTGCGGGATTATGGCTGAGAACGAAATTTGCTAACTTGCAAAATTTGTCCAATCGTCCGCTGTCGGAATATTTGCCAGGCTCCGGTAGCCGCGATACCTGGCTAAAGTTGTTGGTTATGTATAGCTATTCAATCCCATTTGAACTGATTGATGATTTTCCAGCAGAGTTGGCGATTCCGATGTTACGCGACTATCTCGCAGTCAACTGGGTCAGGGTTAAGGGCGGCGTGTATGCTTACATTGAAAAAATCCTGGAACGCTTTAAGGGTGAGATTTTGCTGAATGTAGAGATTGACCGTATTTCCAGAAGCTCGGATGCTGTGAAAATTGTGCGCTCGACGGGTGAAATTCAGGAGTTTGATAAAGTCGTGTTTGCTACGCCCCCTGACCAGGTGATGGCGCTGTTAGCTGACCCGACCGACGCTGAAACTAAACAGTTTTCCGGCTGGAAAGCCCACTATGCAACGACCTTAGTTCATAGAGATATTTCCATGTACGCCCGACATGGCGTTACACAACCCTCAGAATTTGATTTCTTCCAAAAGCCAGACAGTCGCTGGGGCTATAACGCCTGCCTAAATCAGCTTTGCGGTATCTCGTCGCCACAGCATAATTTTTTATCGTTCCAACTAGAGGAGTTGATTGCACCCGATCGCATCATTCACACTCAGGAACATCACACCCCACTCTACACCACTGAGTCGTTCCGCTATCGGGATGAAGTAGTTGCCACCAATGGCGAGAACAATACCTACCATGCGGGAGCCTACCTTGGCGATGGCTTGCATGAAGGAGCGATCGCTTCTGCCTTTCGAGTCGCTCAACTGATTGGGTCAAGCCTTGAGTCAGCTCCTTGACCCAAAACAAGGAACTAAATTTTTATTGAAGTGAGTAACTATGCGTTTCTCAATTCTGCCGACTCCTGCCAATTCTGAACTTTCGATCGCACAAGTCCGGGCGGCTCATCAGGCAGAGCTAGACGCGATCGCGCATTATTGTCGCCTAACGAGTTACCTTGCGGCGGCTCAAAATGCGCTCGATCTAAATGTTGATCTTTATGGCTCGCTCGATTGGGCATATCGAGAGATGGCCTTGCTTAATCAGGGTATGAAAAAATAACTTTAAAATCGAGAAGCTTTGTGATACTGGTTTCTATGATTTGCATATTTAGCCTTTCATACCGTAAATCAGCAACGCCGGATTAAAAAGTTTCTTTTTTCCAGAAAGTTGAAGTTGAGTCAGGACTTCAGGCCAATTCGAGGCGTGTGGCTCCAGTTCAGACCGATCGCATCCGACTCAACATCACTCAACACTTTTGCTTCCATCCCGTACAAATCATTCAGCACCGCCTTGACGTTCGGAAACGCAAAATACTCTGTCAGCTTGCCAATGCGATAATTAAAAGCTTTGTACCGGTGCTTGAAGTACAGCTCCACATTCCCCCGGTGTTCCCACAGTCCCAGCAAATTGACGGTCACATCCGAGTAATGCGCTTTCACATCCCGCTGCACTTCGGCGATGCGTTCCTCGATCGATCGAGTTGTTACCCCAATTTTATAGAAGCAGCTTTCGTCAGCTTTTACCTCAAGGAAGTAGAGCGAGTTCACCAGAATCCGACGAAGCTGTGCTCGATAAATCAGCAAATCAGCCCGCCGTTCATCCAAACAAGATAAACCCGCAGCTTCAGCAATCTCTACAGAGCCTTCCAACGAAGCCAGCTCCGACAGCAGCAAAGGTTCCTGGACTTTGTTGAACAGCGCCAGGGGAAGCGCGCCAACGGGGATTTTACCCAAGTCGGTAAAGTGATAAGTGCGATCGCCCGACGACTCCACCAATCCTTTGAGTTCCCACCGAAAGTTTACCAAGTCTTTGGGAATGGCGTAATTTTGTGCGCCGTACTCTTTCCACAGCACTTTCAATTGCTCTAATTCCTCACCTTTAAGTCGCACGTTGAAGTTATCGTAGAGGGGAAGCGATGGAAACGCTTTGGTTTTAATCCGCTGCGAAACGGGCTTGCAAGTTTCCCCGGTGTGCGCGAAGTGATGTTCTTTCACGGAACCCTTTTTCGCTGTGAGGGAGCCTCCGCAGTAGAGGCAAGCGAGGTTAGTTTTTCCGCGCACAACCTCATCAATGCTCGCCAGTTCTCCGCTGGGAGCAACACCAAATTTAAGCCACATAGTCAAAAGTTCTCCTAAAAGCAGGTTTTCGTAGATGCACCTGCTCCACACGATCGAGAATTGTAACAAATCCAGGGGTGAGAACTTCTGGCGGGCGTGAGTAAAGCGATCAGCACTCGATGCTGTTGATGCGTGACTTTAATCCTTGCATCCACCAAAATCTAAAATCTAAAATCTAAAATAGACCTCTTGCAAAAAAAATATGTGTTATACTTAAAAGTTTGCTCAAGTTTAGGTCAAACTTTGAATTATTGGGTTGATTGGCCTCTCCTTAAACTTGCCCAGCCTGCTAGATTATAAAATTGGCTAAACTTTCCATAATAGCACAAAATTATTTTGCAAGAGGTCTAATCTAAAATTGCTCGTCACCAATCGGGAATTTCTTCAGTCCGAGGCTGATAGGTATTGTGAGAGTTGCTCTCTCGCTAACGGCACAGCGGGCAATTCATGCTCTAATCCGCTACTTGGTTCAAGACGGGACTGGACAAAATTAGCCCGTTCCTTCGCTGACCGTCATACAGCGCGATCGCACTACTTGGTCTGGTAAGCACGATTATGCTTTGCTTCGGCTGCTGTGGGGTAATGCTTTGAGACGAAACAACGGCGGCTGCGACCAACAAGCCGTTACCTAAATGCTTGCCTCTATGTTTTGAATGTTTTTACTGGCTTGGATCAGTAATTCGTTGATTAGAGCTTGTTTTTGCCTGCGAGCAAGTCCTAGATTTTGCGGCATTGGCGACGATAGAGTATTGGCTGTCAGTGGTTTTACGTTTGAGGTGGCTAGAGAAGTTCTAAAAACTCTCCAGGAGAAGTATCCGGGGCTTTTGAGCGATCGGGAGCCAAACCGGTTAATTTTTGTCAAGGAGTCGCAGGCAGGAGATTCTAAGCTGGTAGAGTTCGATGTGGGAAAAGTAGTAGCAGCTTGGGCTGAGGGTAAGTTTGTAGTACCGGTGTGGTTAGATGTGAGATGTGATTTATGGGCGGTTGCGTGAGAGAGTGGAGGGGTAAAGTGCGATCGCTCGAACTGGTGGACTTTGATTGGTTGAAATAGTACAATGGTACTATATAGTAGCAAATCAGCAAAATGAAAGGAGACGTGCTTAAACGGCTATTTAGAGCGATCGCCAGTGAAGATAAAACGGCGATCCAAAGTATGCTATCTGTAGTCGTTGAGGAAGAACGTAAAAAAGGACACACCCTCCTAGCTGAACAACTCCAAAATATTACCCACAAAAGTAATTCTCAATCTTCTCGTATCCCTCCTGAGATTCCAGCACTTTCACCTAAGCTCTCTCGTGATGCAATTTCTTCTGCACCTTCTAGCGGTGTTCTTTCAAAGACACATGATACTCACTCCCTAACCTTGCTATCGAGCAAGCAACGTTTTAACCATCCCTTTATTGTTACGGTTCCTAGAGAGCGTTTACGACACCATATGATTCTTTCAGATGCTGTGGAAGATCGTTTTCGTCGTATAGAAAAAGAATATGTTGCACGTGACCGACTAGCTCATCATGGTTTACGCTACCGCCAAAAAATACTACTCTATGGTACTCCGGGGTGCGGTAAAACTATGGGAGCCGAACGTCTAGCTTGGAATACAGGACTTACTCTCGTAAAAGTACGTTTTGATGCAATGGTTTCTTCCTTTTTAGGGGAAACTGCAACCAATTTGCGCGAAGTATTTGAAACAGCCTCTCAAACTCCTTGTTTGTTATTTATTGATGAATGTGATGCGATCGCTAAATCACGAGAAGACGTTCAGGAAGTAGGAGAAATCAAGCGAGTGGTTAATACTTTTTTACAACTACTTGATGAATATGAAGCCTCAAATGGATTACTTGTTGCAGCCACAAATTTAACTAAATTTCTGGATGAAGCTGTATGGCGACGATTTGATGATGTCATCGAAGTGCCAAAACCAACACCCGCAGAAATTGAGGCTATTTTGAAACAGACACTTTCTTCTGTAGAGTTGGGTATAATCGACTGGAGAAATATTGTGCTGAAATTAGACAAGCTTTCAGCAGCACAAATTGTTCGAGTTGCTCAAGATGCGGCTAAACGCGCCATCCTTGATCGAGAAGAGCTTGTCATCCAAGAACACTTAGAGGCATCTATTCAAGACGTTATAATTTCCCATGTCTGAACAATTAAATCAATTTTCTCATTTACCTCTACGTTTGACTAATGAAGGAACTGCTACGCCATCTCCCGGAGGTGCGAAAAAAACCTCTACAACAACGCTGGCTAATAAAGGTGATGTAGGTGGACATAGTAGCAAGTTAAATTCTTCTATTTCATCTATTGTCTCAAATTGGGAGAAAGAACGCGAAAAACGCGAGGAAGATTGTAAGCCTAATCTGCCAGATGCAATTTCATTCATTTTACAAGTAGATCCTAATTTATTTGATGCAGATGCCCTGAAAAGTTTCGGGATTGAAATAGTTGCTGATCTAGAGGAGGGCTACATTATTGGAGCTTCAGCAGATATAAAACTCTCGGAACTCAGAAAAAAGATTCAGCAATTTATTGAGTCTGAGCATGGGGGCGGCAAAGTTCCAGAAATATGGGAAATTTTGGAGGGGACTCAACGACCAGAATATATCCTTTCCCCTAGCCTTAAAGAACAGTGGGGTCAGATTTTAGATCATCAAGAATATATTGTAGATGTAGGTATTTCTTGCATCAACATTCAAGAACAATATTCGAGATGCCCCAAGCGGGAACGTTTTCATAACGATGACAAGTATCTGAAAAGCATTAATAAATGGTTAGATAAACATAATCTCACATCTGAAGAATGGGATGATCTTTATTGGGTAAGAGAACAGCAATTTCAAAAATTTATTCAAGATCCACTATATCGTGGAAAAATTTTGAAGTCCAGTCCAGGTAATGAAATGGGTATTTCACGCCTACCCGATAGCTTTTCCTGCCGAATTCGCATACTTGGTAAAGGTCTGAAGGATCTTGTCCTCAACTTTCCATATATATTCGATGTCAGTGAAATCGATGAATTTATCGCTCCATCCGTTACACCTAATAACTCTGAATCAGATCGGGAACAGTTTGAATTACAAGCACCTGATCCAAACGCACCCAAAGTTTGTATTATAGACAGTGGTATTCAAGAAATTCACCCTAAACTGAAAGTTGCGATTGACTCTAATCTCTCTACATCTTGGGTACCTGGAGAAACGAATATGACTGCTGATTATTGTAAATATGGTGGACATGGCACTAGAGTTGCAGGAGCAGTTTTATATCCACGAGGCATTCCTCAAACAGGTCGTCAGCAGGCAGTGTGTTGGCTTCAAAATGCTAGAATTCTCAATGCGGAAAACGAACTACCTAAAGGGTTTTTCCCGCCTAACGTTTTAGAAGAAATTGTGGAGATTTATTATCGCCAAACTAGAACACGAATTTATAACCACTCAGTAGCTGCAATTTCCCCATGTCGCACCCAATCAATGACTCCTTGGGCAGCAGCTATCGATAAACTAAGTTGGGAAAATGATGTTCTCTTCATTGTTGCGGCGGGCAATATTGAAGCAAAGTCCAACTATGTGACGCGCCCTTCAATTTACGCTCACATACAAGCTGGTCGTAACTATCCACAATATCTGCTGCAACCCTCTGCACGGGTCGCTAACCCAGCACAGAGTTTTCAAGCTCTAACTGTTGGCTCTGTTGCTCATTGTACCTACAATAAGCCGCCTCTAAGGTCGATAGCAGAAGAGAATTATCCTTCTTCTTTCTCCTGTTCTGGCCCAGGCATTTGGGATACTATTAAACCAGAAGTGGTTGAATATGGTGGGGACTATGTGATTGACTCACCAACTTCACCAAATTTCACTACACCAGAATCAGTTAGTCCAGAATTAATTCGTTCAACCCGTGATAGTGGTAAAGCTGTTAGTGCCGATGCCGTAGGGACATCATTTGCTGCTCCTAAAGTTACACATATCGCTGCCGCATTAGCAGCAGCATTACCTCAAGAAAGCACACTGCTTTACCGCGCACTCATCGTTCAATCAGCACGGTTACCAGCTTGGACGAATAATTCGGAGACTAATTTATATCATGCCATTCGGACTATGGGTTATGGAATTCCAGATATCTATCGCGCCCTTGGCAATTCCCTAAATCGTGTAACGCTGACAACTAGAGGGACAGAACGCATTAAAGCTCGACAAGCCAAGGTTTATCAAGTAAAAGTGCCAGAAAATTTCCTACCTCAAGGGGAAGGATTTGACATTCTGATTGAAATTACCCTTTCTTATGTGGCTGAACCTCGTCGTACCCGACGTAACTGTAGGAAATATCTATCAACTTGGTTAGATTGGACTTGTAGCAAACGGGAAGAAGATCCCAAGCGTTTTCTAGCTCAAGTTCTCGAAGACTATGATGCACCAGAAGAAACCGAGAAAGATAACGAGCTATTCCAATGGACATTGGGAAAAAGACAGTTAGGCAAAGGCCAAACACGAGCAAATGGCATTGATGGCATAGTAAAGGAACTGTCTCGAAGGAGAGGAACTGTTCAGAAAGATTGGGCGACTGTAAAGTCTTATGAGCTACCCAAAAGCTTCTGTATTGCTGTAGTTGGACATACAGGATGGAACCAAAATAGCAATGCTGACGTACCTTTTGCTCTGGCTGTTAGTTTTGAAGCAGTAAATTCAAGTATCGATGTATATGGCTCGTTTGTTGAAGCTGAGGTGAAAGCAGGTACTGAAGTTAAATTGCAGGAGAAAATACAAATTCAGCAATCAGTCTAAAAAGCTAAAGTATTTCGGATTATTTTCCCAGTATAGGGGTAATACAAGGGAAGCTACTACTAACTACAAACTAAACTATATAGCTTATTTTGCTCTACAAAAAGTTCTACATTTTGTTTGCGAATTGAAACTTTACCTTTTTTGCCTTCTATTTAGTAAGTTAATCGGCTTCTGATATTTTTCCATATCCACAAAACTCAGAAAACACCCCTGACACCACCCATCTACCCACTGCGCCGGAACTTTAAACCTAGCCTCACAGTTAGGACATTCTGACAGCAAGCGTAACTGATGCCGTAGCTTGCGGGGCGGAACGCCATCGCACCCCTGCATCCTTTTAAACTGCTAGATGAATTATTTTCTATTCTTAAAGAAGTTTCTACACGGGCTGCTGCATGAGGCACAGCAGTAAAACCTGGGGCGTTACACATAATCTCACCTGAAGCCCAATTGTGATTGCAGTGAAACCTGGCTTTTTGTGCTGAGGAACGCGGGGAGTGGCAGTTTTCCTCGCTCTTGAATGTTTAAAATCCAAGATAGCCGGCGATCGCCCAAGTCGGTATGGAGAATCACCGCCGTTGCTAAAAGTAACAAACACGGGATTTTTAGTAGTGCAGTCTAAAAAAGTGTACGTCCAAGTTCACCCCCACCATGCCACTTTTCCTGAGTCGGAGCAAAAACGCGCCACAGTCCAATCCCTCCACCGCCCACAAGGAGCAACACGAGCAATAACGAAGGGGACGATCGCCGACAAGAAGCGGACTCTGAATGGATTTGTAGATTGGTGTTTGAAGAAGGTTGTAATTCCGATGATTCCATAGTTTACTCATGATTTATCGCCAAGGAGTTTTGCTATCAGCCACCAGTAGTTAGCTGATAGCAAAATGTTGAGAAATCAAGCATTTGAAACAAAAATCTGTTTCTCTGCTTCAGAAACGAAAAATGCGAGTATAACTATTCCACGTTTACCCAAAAATCAGCCGTGACAATTTGACCATTACGATTGAACTGCCCCCAAAGCTTATATTTTCCTGGTTGGGGGAAACTGGTCATAAAGTGAACCTCTCCTGCTGGAGTATCTTTCAAGGCATGAGCATGAATATAGTCGGCTTTTGTCAACGGTAATGACTGCTTGAGGATAACTAAGTGTCCTCTTTCCCCTAAATAGGGCTGTAAATCCTTCAGCGGTTGGTTGCTACTAGCATCTTGCAAATTGAAAATTAAGTTAACTCCTTGTCCTGCTTTTATTTGAGGTTGAGAAAACGTGAGGTTAGCCTTAGTATTTCCCAAAGTTTTTGTGGTAGCCATGTCAACTTTTGACCGAGCTAAAGCTTGACCAGGAACTTGCATTTTTAAGACAGAAACTTGTTCTGCATTTTTTGCTGGTTTGTAATCACTGAACAGCGTGTAACCACCAGAGCCGGGAAAATCAGTTTGAACTTCAAAGTGTCCATTTCCTTTATAGGTGGGGTGAATATGATTGAAATATTGGAGATTATCGCTAACGACAATCAGGTGCATTAATTGTTCTTGAAATTTATCAAAATCAGCAATAGACTTTCCCTCTTTGTTTTGGACTTCAATTACCAAAGGTACGGGAGTTGTGGGCGCGATATAGGAGGGAACTGTCAGCTTAGCAATAGCATTTGCAGGTTCGGCATCGGAATGCCCTGAATGACCACCATCATGATGTTGTTCTCCCGCGTCATGGGTTTTGGAATCCTCCATATTATGACCCTCATGAGGATTTTTATTAGCTCCTGATTTTTGGACATTATCCATTACATGACCCTCATGAGAACTTGTATTTGCCACTTGTGAGGCAGAAGAACTTGATGTTTTGCCAAATTTTGTGCTTGAGGGTGAGAAGCAACCTTGAGTTAGGATGAGAGTTGAAGTAATAGCAATTGCAGTTAAAAATGGGTTCATTGTTTTCTCCAGTTAGTAAACTTGAGGTTGTCGATTTATCAGGGGTTCAGATTTTGCTATTCTCGTTTGGAGTTTTTAGTTAAGGGCATTCTTGTAAATGAATCCTAAAAACTACTGATAAACTCCACAGTTAAGATGAATATTTAGGATTGGCGGCTAGCCAAAAGCTAACCGCTGGCAGGAAAAAAAACTAAAAGGTTTACACGGATGGATAGCCAGCCGCAGCTATTGCTTCTTTGATTGCTGTTTCGGAGGCTTGAGTTTCTATGCTGACAAGTTTGGTTTTTGGATTGGCTTGAACCGAGGCAGTAGAATCAAGCGTTTGAATAACTTTGGTGATAGCATTCACGCAAGCAGAACAAGCCAGTTTAGGAACAGTTAGTTGCAGTACCATAGCCTTCAATTTCTAATCGATGGTGATTAATGGGTGAAGTTGGTTGAGTAAATCAATCGTGAATTTACTCAACCTAATAACAGCTTAAATTCTCTATTCGACTGGAGAGTCAAGGGGTAGCGAAAAAAACTTAACAAATTTTTTCAGAATAAACCGACATAAGTAGGTAGGCAGGAAAAATTATCTTTATGTAACAAAAGATTAAGTGTGGTGATTGGATTTAAATTTAACACGTTGGGGTACGGTAGTTTTTTCTTTCTCCTCTATCTAACTTCTAAGTAGTAGGACATAAATAAACAGTGTGGTATAAAGAAATATTAAGCGATCGACTGTGATGAGCGATCGACTGTGATGAGCGATCGACTGTGATGAGCGATCGACTGCGATGAGCGATCGACTGTGATGAAAGCAAATGCTAAACAAACAGCTTCTCAGAAATTGCCGTAAAAATTCAGTTATAATGCTTAAATTATATCAGTATCAAGCGATGTCATCACCACCATTAAGAGTTTTTCTCAATTGTGAAGAAGAGCAGACACTTTGGGAATTAAGAAAAGTCAAAAATATTCCTGCTAGAACCAAAGAGCGAGCCGAAACTGTCCGATTATCAGCGCAAGGCTGGCGAGTTGAAAAAATTAGCCACTATTTGAAATGTTCGCCAAACACAGTACGTTCAACCTTACACAGATGGAAAGAAAAAGGATTAGAAGGATTGTGGGATGCCCCGCGTCCAGGTAGGAACAAAAAATGGCTCCCATCAGACATCGCCGCCGTAGAAGAAAAATTAGAAATAGAACAAAGGACTTACAATAGTAAGCAATTGTGTCAGTTCTTAGCAACGGAACGTCAAGTGAGTTTAAGTGAACGCCAACTGAGAAGAATCCTCAAAAAAAAACTTATTGTGGAAAAGAACACGGACTTCTCATAAATCCAAACAAAATCCCACCCAAAGAAAAACTGGTCAAGCGGACCTAGATATGCTGGAATGGGCAGCAGCAGCGGGGGATATTCACTTAAAATACTTAGATGAATCCGGCTTTAGTCTGTGGGCGCAAGTGTGTTATACCTGGGCAAAAAAAGGGGAACAAAAACGAATTGAGCAAACAAAAAAGAAAGGAAGACGACTTAATATCTGTGGTTTATTAGAAATAGACAACAGTTTTGAATACGGTTTAGCTGTTAAAAACTTCAACAGCAAGTCCTATATTAAATTGATGGATTGGCAGGCACAGAAAGCACAAGTAAAGCTGGTAAAATCAGGAGTTATTACTGTTATTGTTCAAGATAGGGGTTCTATTCATACTAGCAAAGTTGTTAAAGAACGTCATGCCTATTGGGAGAGTCAAGGTTTATATTTGTTTAACCTACCCTCCTATTGTTCGGAAATGAATCGGATTGAAAATGAATGGCAAAGACTAAAGGAAGATGAATTGGCGGGACGAATGTTTGCGGATGAATATGAATTAGCAATTGCCGTCATGGAAGCAGTTGAAGCCAGAGCGACGCAATCTGGTTATGAAGTACAAAGATATCGTTTCCATTCCGAATAGTTAGGTTTTTGAACTATTAGGAAGTGTTTTCTTCTTGCCTATTTAATCTTTCTTAACATAGCATTGTTTATTTATGTCCGACTACTTACTCCCTGAATTACGGTGTAGGCAAGCTCTAGCTCATTGTCAAGTATTTGACCTGCTAATTGATCTTTTTTAATGTGTTGCAACTCTAATATTTAGGCACCAAGAAGATATATAAACCCTGATTTTCCGACTTTGACCATAAGTGTTGAACTTGCCTTAATCAGTGTATGGGGCAGTTGTGTTGAGCGATATTATTTTTTGATAAGAAACCAGTGTGTTAACTTCTATAACCTCCGTTGACATACCGATCGAAACAATTAAGTTATAGAAAAATTTACTTTTTTTGAATCAGAGGACAAATGATGGAATCAACCTTTTCTAGTAAGGTGGGCGAACCTGAAAGTAATCCTTCCAACTCTAGTTTGAGGATAAATAGTTGCTGAATTTGTAGATCGATAGCGAGCAGTTTATCTTGCAACTGGACTTTGATGTGTTCACAAGGCAACTCTCCCCCATCGTGAACCGTCAATAATTCTTGAATCTCGGCTAAACTTAATCCCAAAGTTTGGGCGCGTTTAATAAACCTTAGCCGATTCAAAATATCAGAATTAAATAATCTATATTTCCCCTCGGTTCTGCCTGATGCCTTGATTAAACCGAGTTCCTCATAGTAGCGAATGGTTTTGATCGGTACACCGCTTTCTTTCGCAACTAAACCAATGAGTTTTTGCTTTTCTTGAACTAACATACTCATTTCCTCTACTGAATCCAACTCTAAGCTTATGATAAACTATCCAGTCGAGTGGAGAGTCAAGAGGGGCTAGACATTTTTTTGAATGACAGAGTGGCGATCGCCTGAATGTCGCAACTTTGGGTAGCAGTAGGCGTCTGGACAAACCATTCGAGCGATCGCACTTGGTTGACGGTCAGTTATTTAAGGCCTGAGCAGCCATTTCATCTGGGTCAGAGACGTTAGCGGCTTGCACTTCTATGGTACCGTGAAACATATTCATGCCACAACTAAAAGTGTGGTTTCCTACGTCTTCGGGAGTGAATTCAATGGCTGTTACTTGATTCAAAGACAAATCGGTAGCAATGCCAAAATCGGGAATCAGCACTTTCGCTAAACAACCACTAGAAGTTTCGCGTAAAAAATTGAGTTGAACGGGTTTACCTGCTTTAACTACCAGATGATTGGGCGTGTAGCCTTTGTTAACAACGATAGTCACTTTCTGGATGCCCTGGTCAACAGTTGGATTGATTTGCATAGCTTCAGCGTCAATTATTGTTTCAGGCTGATGTGTTGACAGGGATGAATTGAACTGGGATTCTGTTACTGTTTGAGGTTCCTCGAACCCCGTTGATGCAAGTTGTTGGTCTTCGGTGGCGATAATTTCGCCTCGAAACATATTCATGCCACAGCTAAAGACATAACTGCCAGCTTTTTTAGGTGTGAATTCAACAGAGGTTACTTGATTCAGATGCAAATCTGCTGCAATATGAAAATCTGGAATTAAGACTTGTTCCAAACAACTGCTAGGATCTTGGCGGTGAAAGTTAAGACGCACTGGTTGTCCAGCTTGCACAACAATGCGGCTGGGTTCATAACCACCATCAACGGTGACGGTTACTTCTTGAATTCCTCCACTGGCTGTAACTGCTTTCTGAGATTGGGGTTTGCTAAGGAGAAACCACCAAAGTTCTAAACTAATCAATCCGAGTCCAGCCAAAGTCACTAAAATCTTGTTACTTAAGGGTTGTTCAATGCGATGAAACTGACTTCTTTGCTGTGTTTGAGTTGGGTGTGTTTCATGGGTATTTTGCGCTATTCCTTCACCAGATAACATTCCTAGTACAACCCCGAGACTAGCAATAGTACCGATAATTGTTGTTTTGCCGCTCATTTGAAAACCTCCTAAAAAATAAACAAGATTATGGGAGTAAGAGCGGGTTTTGAACAAAGGTATTTAGTAAATTTCCTTCGTGATTGACAAAACCCGCGCTATCGTTCGATGTTTCATTCATCAGAGTGCAAAAATAGGCTACGTTAACACTCCAAAAATTGAACCGGAAATTACCCCAAGCAGAAAGCCAAATCCTGCTAATGTTCCTAAAAATGTAAGTTGCTTGTTCATCATTAGTCCCTCTTAAGCACGAATCAAATTAGCCAACATTTTTGGGTCGAAAGTTACGGAGACGCAAGGCATTTGTTACTACAGAAACGGAACTAAATGCCATTGCTGCCCCGGCAATAATTGGATTGAGGAGCCATCCAAAAATCGGGAAAAGAATTCCGGCGGCGATGGGAATGCCTGCCACATTGTAGACAAAGGCAAAAAACAGATTTTGTTTGATGTTTTGGATCGTAGCGCGAGACAGTTGGATGGCAGTAACAATGCCTTGCAAATCGCCAGAGATCAGGGTAATGTCACTCGCTGCGATCGCGACATCTGTTCCTGTGCCAATTGCCATGCCTACGTCAGCTTGAGCTAGAGCAGGCGCATCATTGATTCCATCCCCCACCATTGCGACAATTTTGCCCTCTGCCTGAAGATTTTCGATTTGAGCGACTTTTTGATCGGGACGAACTTCTGCAATAACTCGTTTGATGCCGACTTCCCGCGCTATGACTTCCGCCGTGCGACGGTTATCACCTGTTAGCATTACCACTTCTAATCCCATCTTTTGTAAAGTGCGAATTGCGACAACAGAAGATGGTTTCACGGCATCGGCAATGCCCATAATTCCTTCTACTTTGCCATTTACGGCAATCCAGATAACCGTCTTACCGAGATATTCCAATCGATCCCACGGTTGCTGCAAACTACTGGTATCAATTCCCAATTCATTCATCCAACGATGAGTTCCAATTTGCACCGATTCATTGGATACATACCCTTGCACACCACTGCCTGCGTGAGCCTCGAACTCCCGTGAATCCGTCAACTCCACTCCTTGAGATTGGGCATATTGCACCACCGCTTCTGCCAGAGGATGTTCTGAATTCCGTTCGACGGATGCAGCGAGGCGCAGAAGTTTTAGCTCGTTACCATTGGCGGTACCATTAACCGTTATAAAGTCCGTTACAGTGGGTTTACCTTGGGTAATCGTGCCTGTTTTGTCTAAAACAACAGTTTGCAGTTTGTGCGCCAGTTCTAAACTATCTGCACCTTTAATCAAAATTCCGTTTTCTGCCCCTTTACCTGTACCCACCATGATCGAGGTTGGCGTGGCTAAGCCAAGCGCACAGGGACAAGCAATAATCAGCACGCCCACGGTGGTAATCAATGCCATTGTGACGTTGCCCATGATGTTGTACCAAATGATGAAGGTAGCGATCGCAATGGCAATCACAACAGGGACAAACCATCCCGTAACGCGATCGGCTAATCGCTGAATCGGTGCCTTGGAGCCTTGCGCTTGCTGCACCAGTTTAACGATTTGCGCCAAAAACGTATCTTTACCCACTCGTGTGGCTCGGAATTTGAAGCTTCCAGTCTTGTTAATAGTCGCTCCAATCACTTCATCACCAGGCTGCTTTTTCACGGGTACACTTTCACCCGTCACCATTGCCTCATCAATCGTTGAGGAGCCATCAATAATCTCGCCATCCACGGGAATCTTTTCACCCGGACGAACTAGAATGACATCTTCCAACACTACCTCAGCGATGGGAATGTCCACTTCTCGTCCATTACGAATTACCCGCGCCGTTTTTGCCTGCAAACCCATAAGAGAACGAATTGCTTCTGAGGTTTGTCCCTTAGCGCGGTTTTCCAACAGTCGTCCTAGCAAGAGCAATGCAATAATTACAGATGCCGCTTCAAAGTACACATCTGGTTTAAGACCCTGACTGATAAACCACTGGGGAGAGAAGGTGGGAAATAGAGAATAGAGGTAAGCTGCCCCTGTCCCGATCGCTACTAGCGTATCCATTGTCGCGGTATGACGCTTCAAGGCTTTCCAGGCATTGATGTAGAAAGACCTACCCGCCCAAAACAATACTGGAGTAGTGAGTACAAGTTGTAGCCAGGGATGGTGCAGCCACATGGGAATCAAGGGAATAGGCAATCCCGTCATCGCAGGCAGCGAGCCAATCACGATAACGGCGCTGATAATACCGCTAACCCACACCTTGCGGGTCAAGTCCTGATTTTCACTTTGCCGCGCCTGCCGTTCTGCATCATCTTCTGGGGCAAGTACATCATCTTGCATCGGCAGAGCAGAATATCCAGCCGCATCCACGGCATCCTGAATCGCTGCTACATCAGTTTGGCTGGGATTATAGGTAACGCTGGCTTGTTCAGCTCCAAAATTAACATTGCACGTCTCAACTCCCGGA
Source organism: Microcoleus sp. POL10_C6 (assembly GCF_036701585.1). Lineage (NCBI taxonomy): Bacteria > Bacillati > Cyanobacteriota > Cyanophyceae > Oscillatoriales > Microcoleaceae > Microcoleus > Microcoleus sp. POL10_C6. The sequence continues at coordinate 58,638 of NZ_JAUBRB010000004.1, forward strand.
ACTGAGCGGATTGCCTCTTCGATGTTACTTGCACAAGAGGCACAACTCATGCCTCGCAGTTTCATAGTGGCGTTTTCCATACAAAATCTCCTTATTTTCATCCTTAAAATGGGTCTGAGAAATCTTTAGTGACAGGTAACGGGATAACCTGCCACTGTAATTGCCTCTGTAATGGCGGCTTCAGATGCTTGAGTTTGGATATTGACCAGTTTGGTTTTGGGATCTGCCTGAACATTTGCGGCGGCATCTACTGTCTTGATGGCTTTGGTAATGGTTTCGCCACAAGCTGAACACGCCATGTTAGGGACTTTTAGCTGTAGTGTCATGGTTGTATTTTTCCTTTCCTTTGAGGGGTTAATCCTATCTTGCAGTATCCAGTCCACTGGAGTGTCAAGGGGGAATGAAAAGAAATTTTTGAGAACCTCTAAAAAGGAGAAATCAACACCCTGGACACCATGATCTGCTGTCTCTTGAATCCCTAGGGCGTGTTTTCAAAGTCGGTGTATCCTAGATTGGGGCGCCGATCGCACGCAGGGAGTCATGCTTCCCTTCAATCAAGGCCAAGTGTGGACCTGTCCCTTCTGCGCCAATACGGTTCAGTTAAGGGCTATGCAGTGCTTAAAACAATAAATACAGGAGGATTCATTATTATTCCAGTACCTCTGTGTTTAACTTGTTTAGAGCGAAATTTTGAGACAGGCTTTTTCACAACTCTTGGGTTGTTTCTATGAACCATTTCAGGTAGAAGTTGGTCAAGTATCTCTAAAGTTAACCAATTCAAAAGAAGAGAATTTCTTGTGGTTGTAACCGCTGGAATTTTGGCAGAGCACGACGAATCACTCGTAATGTTCCAGTAAAAGACAGACGCAATGGTGAAACACCGGCACTGCTTGCAGCTTGAAAAATTAATGACCGTACAGCTCTTCGGTCCTAGTAGTAAACCATAAATTTCTTGTACCACTTCTTTCGGTCTTTGAGAACGAATATGAGTTTTTCTTCCCAATAAATGTACTTTGACTTCATCAATAGTATTCTCGACTTCCCAACGTTGATGATATTCACAAGCAAGTGACTGGGCTGGAAATTTTTCAGCGTCCAACAAGCTCGTAATTAAACGATATCTAATTTGTGTGACTGGGTGTTCGGGAGCCTCAATTGTGTACTCAATTACTCTTACCTGTATGGGCTTAAATCTTTTTTTTCTTAGTTTGCCTGATGGATAAATCTTTCCTCAAATATGAACCATCATCTAATAGTGTTTGGTTTAAGAATTTAACGTTGGATGGAATTCGCACTCTTCTACTCACAACCTTTACTGACTGTAGCTTCTACCATCGCATAAGAATGTAAGCCTCTATCCCACATCAATAGCATTCCTGGCGTTACTGAGCGTAACAACTTTAACGCTCTTACTCTTTCTCCCATTTTATATGGACACATTAAGGCATCAAATATTAAATGTGTTCCTGCCTCTACCGCAATCGCAGATTACTAGAAAATAGTCTGCAATAACAGCCAACTATTTAATCCTACTATAATACTAGCCACTAACCAAGCTAAGGCTTTCAGCCAAAATGGATTCACAAACTCTCCCATTAAGTTGCGGTTTGAGGTAAACATTACCAAGGGAATTACTGCAAAGGGTAATTGCAAACTGAGAATCACTTGACTGAAAACCAGTAAATTAGTTGTACTGCCTTCACCAAACAAGATAATTACGATCAAAGCCGGCACAATTGCAATCAGTCGAGTCAGCAAGCGCCGCAACCAAGGTCGCAGCCGAAAATTTAGAAACCCTTCCATCACAATCTGTCCTGCTAAAGTTGCTGTCAAGGTTGAGTTCTGCCCCGAAGCCAATAAAGCAAAGGCAAAAATTGCACTAGCAGAACCCACACCCAGTACCGGAGAAAGCAGTTTGTAAGCATCTTGAATTTCTGCTACTTCTTGATACCCGGAAAAATGAAAGCTTGCAGCCGACAATATCAGAATTGCTGAATTAATAAACAAAGCTATTGACAGCGCTACGGTGGAATCAATTGTGCCAAATTTAATTGCTTCCCATTTTTTATCAGCAGTTTCTTCCCAAGAGCGAGTTTGCACGATCGACGAATGCAAGTAAAGATTGTGCGGCATCACAGTTGCCCCCAAAATACCCACCGCAATATAAAGCATTGCCTGATTTTGCAAAATCTCTAGGCTGGGAACATAACCGAGTAAAACTCCTCCGGCATCAGGTTTTGCAAAAATCATTTCTGCAATAAAACAACCGCCAATAATTGCAATAATCGTAATCACCAAAGCTTCGATATAACGAAAGCCTTTTCCTTGTAAAAATAATACCATTATTACATCTAGCGCAGTGATGCACACTCCCCAAACTAAGGGAATACCAAATAGCAATTGCAGTCCGATCGCACTTCCAACAAGTTCAGCTAAATCGCAAGCAGAAATAGCAATTTCACAAAGTATCCACAGCAAAAAACTGACTCGCGGACTGAAATAATCTCGACAAGCTTGTGCCAAATCTCGTCCCGTTGCCACTCCCAAACGCACGCAGAGTGATTGCAGCAAAATTGCCATCAAATTAGATAGCAAAATCACACTTAATAGCGCATAGCCAAACTTGGCTCCCCCCGCTAAGTCAGTCGCCCAGTTTCCGGGGTCCATGTAACCCACTGAAACCAAATATCCCGGCCCTGCGTAGGCCAGCATTTTACGCCAGAAACCTTTGCTGTTGGGAACGGGGACGCTGCGGTGGACTTCAGGAAGGCTGGGTCTGTTTTCGGGGTGAGTCATTGGTTTTATTGTTAAATAATTTTCATATTATTTTCATAATCTCACAAATTCTGTTAAATTTCATCAGTCGTATTGCTCAAAATCCGCCAAAGTTGCAAGAAATATGAAGTTGTGTATTTTTTATCTAACACTCCAGGTAATGTGAATGCAGCAACAGAATGTGTGATATGCTCTGAATATCAAATCGGTTCTGGTGAGGAACAGCCACCAGAGGTAACGGGGAAAGTTCGGTGTAAGTCCGGCACTGTCCCGCAACTGTGAAGGAGACAAGTTCTCCAAGTCAGGATGCCCGCCGATGCCCAAATTTACTTTATTCATCTGCGAGGTACATGATGACTACTCAATCTTCTTCTTCTTCGGTTTGGCAACAAACGGCACGGTTGACGCTTTCAACACCCGTGCAAGCGACGCTCTACATCTCCCTATGCGCTTTGACTGTCTGGACTGTTTACTTTACAACTTATCCCGCCGTCCATAACAAGGTACACTCTCTGCGCCACCACACTTTGATGGTTAGTTGTCACTAAACAAGATTGTTTTTATTTGAGATATTGCAGTGCGATTCGTTTAACCTGTTGGGGCGGGTAAACCTGCGAGCTTTCTCAGAGTGCAGACAGGTTAAATAAACCCGCCCCCACCCCGCGCGAGATTCCTTAAAAGTCCAGAATTAAAATGTCAAAATTAAAGTTTTCTGCGCTCATCAGTGCTGTCTGCATGATGAGTATCTTTTTCTATGGTTGGGTAGGGTTTTCGCAGTCTCCACAATCAACTGTGCGACTGACTTCTGAACCCCCAATCAGCCAGATTTTACCCTTTGAAGCCGAGGCAACTACACCTTTATCTCCAGTGTCGTTAAAGCTGCAAGCTTTAGATGCAGCGGGGATTCCTTTAGAGAATGCTCGAATTAGTTTGACAATTTTAACTCCGCCTAAAAATCATTGGTTTACCACCGATTTTCCGATCGTGGAGGGAACAAAGTTGCTGGATATAGAGGCTGTTGCAGCTAAAGGTGAGTTACAAATCCAGCAAATGCTGCCCATTAGGGGAAATTATCAATTGTTAGCAAAGGTGACTCCGATCGCAGAAAATGCTTTTACTCCTATTCAGCAAACTTTAACACTATCCGTGCCGGAAAACGGGGTGAGGTATCGCAATTTTGGGATTTTAGCTGTGATTTTGTTGGTTGTTGGGCTAGGTGGCGGCTTGGCGATTGGAGGAAAGCCCAAAATCCAAGCAGGAGAAATAGCGCCTGAAAGAGTGCGATTGCTGTTAAGTGGGGCGATAATAATTGCGATCGCTACCTTGTTATATGTTAATGTCAGTGCTGAAATTGCCCAGTCTGAGATGTCGATGCCAATGTCTCACATGACAGAATCTAAACCGACAGAAAAAACTAGCCCCATTGTGCAATCTCAGGGTTTACAGGTGCGACTTTCTGGAGATGTTAGTGCGACAGTAGGGAAAGCTGCTAATTTACAAGTTCAAGTCACCGATACCAAAACAAATCAGCCAGTCACAGATGTATTGTTCAATGTTAAAGTCACCCAACTCGAAAATGATTGGATTGCTTTTGCCTACAAAGGTGTCCCGGATGCAGCCGGAAAACTGATATGGCAAGAGCAGTTTTTTGATGGCGCACCTCACAAAGTAGAGGTAGAAGTTTCTCCCCAACCCAACGGGGCCCGTCAGTTTTCACCATTCCAGGTTTTACAAAGTATTGAAGTTGAGGGAGTCGCGCCTCCTCTTTCAGTGCGGTTGACTGTTTTAGCTTACTTTACAGGCATTGTAATCGCGGGGATGGCGATCGGATTTGGATTGCAGCGCCGTTTGCTTGGGCTGCGGGTGAGAGTAGGGCGCATTTAACCGGATTTCGGATAATTTAATTTAAGTGCGATCGACTATGATTAAGTCGATCGCCAGAAATCACTCTTGTCAACGTTCCTGATTTGAGAGCTCTTTAAATTCGCGAGTTCCCTGATAGCCAGATAAATCCGCTAACTCCTGCAAAGATTTTTGCCCTTGGTAAAACTTACCGTTAATTTCCCAAGTGGGAGTCCCTTGAATCTTCGCAGCTTCGCAAAGATCCCGCCGAGCATTTTTCCCTTGAGGATTGCACTCAATATAATTGATAATGCCCGCCGCTTCTTTGCCGAAACTTGCTTTCTGTGCTTGACAATGATCGCAGGTAAAAGAGCCGTACATTTTAGCACCCACTATTTTTAAATGCTGCGCTAAAGCAATTTCTGAAGTACCGGAAGATGTCGTAGTCTTGATGCTAGTCTCGTTAGCTGTACCGAGATTATTCACATCGGCATAAAGAGCCAGAGAGGAAATCAGCACTAACATAGACACCACAATTCCTATAAAAAATAGTTGCCCGATATCATCCCATTCGCGACCTATTAATGCTAAGACAAACAAGCTAGTTGCAAACAAAGCAGATGCAATACAGTAAATACAAGCTGCTTTAATATCAACAGCCAGTACATACATCAGATAGCCGCTGAAAATCGTCATAGCTGTGCTACCAGCAAACAGAAATAGTCCCGTCCAAGACTCTAACTTAGAGCGGAGACTCTTCTGTTCTGCGGGATTGACCAATAGGGGAGCTACGGCAAAAACTATCATGCTCAAATAGCCCAAAAAACCGAACAAAGAAAGAGGCAAACCAAAGACATAGGCATAAGGACTCGAAAGCACGATATCGCAGCCTTCGATCGGACAAACTGCCGTTCCGTTGGATAACTTAACCACTGTTAGATAAGCAGTGATCGCAGCCCCTATCGAGGCAATTCCTGCCGTGAGCGGACGAGAATAGCGGTGAATCCAAGGCATGGAACGTTGACGACGCATAATATTTTTTCCTGTGCTGGATATTTCCCAAGACTAAATTGTATTACCAACCATTTTACACTTTGATGAAATAAGCCACAATTCCTAGAAGGATTAATACTGCTCCGGTTAATCCTTGTTCGTGAGCCTCGAAAAAATGCAGCTTTTCTTCTAAAGCATTAACTCCTTTCATTCCCAAGTCTACTAGCAAAACCATTCCCAAAACTGTCACAACTAAGTAGACCACAGAAACTACAAGTATGCCGCTCAAACCAATCGTTCCTGCTGAAAAAAAATAGGCTTCTATTTCGATGCAAGGCGAGAAAAACATTCCTGTTCCTAAAACAGCTAGGATTTGAAATTGCGATCGCTTGGTAGTTAAATTAACTGTTTCCGCGTGATGGTGGTGGTGCCTGCGAGAACTATCTAACTCTGCCAAAAGATAGATAATTCCTAAAACTAATAAAACTAAAGGCGCAATTATTTCAGCGGCCTCTACATAGGTAGCAGCGAACTTGTAACCGAATAAGCCGACGACAATTCCAATTAGGATAATGCTGAGGGTATGAGCAACTCCTGTAATTACTGTAGCCCGCAAAGTTTCGCTGCGAGACCAATTTTCAGTTTTACCAATCGCAATTAAAGGCATCCAGTGGTTGGGAATTAATGCGTGAATAATACTAAGAGCTAGACTTCCCAACAGAATTTTGAGCATACTTTCCATTTGCTTTCCTCTACAAATTGCTACAAGGAGGAAGGAATTGCGGGAGCGTGTCACTTTTGTGATGAGTAAAAATACTTAAGCAGCTTTTCGTGATTTACCAATTAAGCCGTTTAAGTAAGCACAACGATGAGCTAATACTTGTCCCACATGTTCTGATTTCCAACTCGCTCCTGATATTTTAATCCGTCTGCCTATTTGCTTAATGCCTGATTCTACCGCTCCTGAACCAATTGAACAGATGCCATCAAGAGAGAGAATTTCATAGTTGATAATCCTTTTTTTGTGCTTTTCTAAATATTTGCAAAAATTTACTGCTGATTTGTTCTTGAGCTTTGTAAATAGAGCTGCCGCACTCTCTACATTTCCTTTCCACAAGTATGCTTCTGCTTGCTTAAGTCGCTTAATTGAACCGCCTACTTTCTGAAGATTTTCGTTGAGATGGTACCAATCGAGAATTTCTCTTCTCTGGTGTTCACTACTGATTTCCTTAAAAATATTCCATACTCCATCATGTCCATCACCTAAACAAGTTACAGGTTTGGCTAGTGGTTGTTTATTTGCCCAATCAATGATGATATCATTTTGATTAAAACTAGCCAATATACCAGCTTCCGACACAATTGCTTTATAGTCTTTCCATTCAGATTTTTGTCCTTTATGTACCCTCAGTCGTACTTTTCCACCATCTGCACTTAGCTCTGAAATATCTTCTGTTGATATCGGTTCACTGAAGTCTTGATAATGTACTAATCTTTGTTGTGTTTTAGCCGGAACCGTCACTCCCGTTAGATACTTGATATCTTGGGCGGCATGCTTATAAGCAACATTGGCACTCAGTCTTAAGCAACAGTTTTCTAAATGTGGACTCAACCTACTAGCACTACCACAGCCTAGTTTATCTGCTTGCTTTTGGGTGATACTTAAATTACCTAGGGTACTTTTTAAAGTCTTGACTCTTCCGGCTTTTGTACCGCTAGCTGAGCAGATAAAAAAAAGCCGATATGTGGTGTCACATGAGTCAAAACTTGCTCTCTGACTGCAAGTTCAATATCTTCTAATGTCTGCAAGGAATCAGGATTACAATCATCATAAAGGATGGCAGAAATAGCATCTAGATGTGTTTTAATTTCCTGTTGTTGTTCAGGTGTCATGATTATATATCAAGTGAGAAGAGATGATAATTATTCCCTATTATACTGATGCTCGGCAAAAAAGTCATGGTGGGTTCACCAGTATTTATACTCATCGCAAAAGTGACACGCTCCCGGAATTGCCCGCCCTCCTGGAGTTGTCAGCCGACTACTTTAAAACTCTAGTCGCATTGAAAATAGCTGCTAAAGCCACCCCAACATCAGCAAAAACTGCTTCCCACATTGTCGCTAAACCAAAAACACCCAAACCAATAAATATCGCTTTAATTGACAGGGCAAAAATGATATTTTGCCAAACAATATTGTGAGTTTTTCTGGCAATTTGGATGGCTTCAGCCACCTTGGAGGGTGCATCTGACATAATTACAACATCGGCAGTTTCGATCGCCGCATCCGAACCCAAACCTCCCATTGCTATGCCCACATCAGCTCTAGCAAGTACGGGTGCATCATTAATTCCATCCCCGACGAAGATAATTTTATCGCCTTTTTTAGATTGGGAGATCAGTTTTTCGATCGCCTCTACTTTTCCTTCAGGTAATAACTCAGCTAAGTAGGAATCTAAACCGAGCTTTTTCGCAACACTCTCAGCTACAGCTTGATTATCTCCTGTGAGCATCACGATTCGCTCAACACCCAGTTTCTTGAGGTCGCGAATAGCCTGTACAGCGTCTTCCTTAAGCTCGTCAGCAATCAAAATATACCCAGCGTAGCGGTTGTCTACCCCTAAATGTACGATCGTACCTTCAGCATTGCAGACATCGTGAGGGATATTTTCTCGGTGCAGCAAACGGTCATTTCCGGCAAGCACAATTTGATTATTTACTTTCGCCCGAATGCCGTGCCCCGCTATTTCTTCGTAATCTTTCACATCCGATGAATCTATTTTTCCGCCGTAAGCTTCCATAATAGATTTCGCGACTGGGTGATTGGATTGAGATTCTACTTTAGCCGCTATTGCCATCAACTCTGTTTGGGAAAAACCATTTTTAGGCACAATTTGTGCTACTTTAAAAACTCCTTTTGTCAAAGTTCCTGTTTTATCCAAAACAACTGTCTTGACTGCTGTCAGAGTATCTAGAAAAGTCGAGCCTTTAACCAAAATCCCGCGCTTGGCTGCACCGCCAATTCCCCCAAAGTATCCCAGAGGAATGCTAATCACCAATCCGCAAGGGCAGGAAATAACTAACAAGACTAGGGCGCGGTAAACCCACAAAAATCTGTCTGCATTAGTTGCTCCTGAAATGAACAAAGGCGGAATTAAAGCCACTGCTAGCGATGCAAAGACTACAAAGGGCGTGTAGTAACTGGCAAATTTGCTGATCATCTTCTCAGTCTCAGCTTTTTTGCTTCTGGCATTTTCTACTAATTCCAGAATTCGGGAGATTGAAGATTCACCGAAGAGTTTAGTAACTTTGACGGTGAGAACTCCTGTCTGGTTAATTGTTCCTGCTAAAACTGTTTCTCCAACTTTCACGGTTCGAGGTACTGATTCTCCAGTTAGTGCAGACGTGTCAAGCTGAGAATTGCCGTCTATAATTTCACCGTCTAAGGGAATTTTTTCTCCCGGTTTGACAAGGATGATATCGCCGATGACTACTGTTTCTGGTGCAACTTTTTTAATGTCGCCGTTGTCCTTGAGGTTGGCATAATCTGGGCGAATTTCTAAAAGCGATTTGATCGATTGACGCGATCGCCCAACGGCAAATTCTTGAAAAAGTTCTCCGATTTTGAAAAACAACATCACCCCGACTGCTTCAGGGAGTTTGTGAATAGCTACAGCCCCGAGTGTTGCTATAGTCATTAAGAAGTTTTCATCAAAAAATCGACCTCGTAGAATGTTGTGACCCGCACTGGTTAAAACATTCCATCCGCTTAAAAGATAGGCTGGGATGAAAACCAGATATTCACCTACAGAATAGGGCGTGTTGTGCAGTTTTTCTTCAAAAATTAAACCGCCAACAAATAGGACAACAACCGATATCACAGGAATCAATTCTTGCTTCAGGTTGAAGTCTCCTTGACCGCGGTTGTGGCTGTGGTCATGGTTATGATTCTCATGACTGAGATCGGGGCGATCGTCGTGACTGCAACTACAGCAGCCGGAATCCGATGCTTTTGGCTTGTTCATGATGTCTCCTAGGTTGAAAGAAATAATTAACTTATGAACACATATTCATACTATATCTCCAAAGCTCAAAATTTGGGAAATTATTGAGTTAAAAGTTGGGCTGCTAGTTAGTTCTAGTTAGCGGTCACAAGTTGCGATCGAGAGTAAGAATTATTATCGTTTTGCTCAGGTTAAGTAAAAATTATTGACTCATATTATTTGCTTGCCTGCGTCACATCCCATTGCTTGGTTTACCATTGCTGCGTTTTTGATGCTTTGACTATCCACGATGGCTTCAGACCGACTCACCACTCGGTTGTGGCTAACTCTAACCTAGGCTCTAAGTCGGTCATTTAGCCTCAGCAAAATTCCGTCTTTACGCTAGGTGCAGAAGTAGCGATGCACGCTCTGCCAAGGTGGGGAATTTCCAAATAAGTCACGCCAAGTACAGCCTTGGGTTAACAGGTAAAATATCGCATTCAGGACATTTCACACCTCAACCTTAGGATGACGATCCCTAGATGTTACAGGTGAAATAAAAGGTTCAATCAACTCCCATTGTTCCAGGGTTAAGTTGCTGGAGTACATTTTACTCATAGCTATCTTCGGTACTGTTTCTATGTCTCGGCGATGAAAAAACTAAAACGAAGCGAGAAACGTTCAAATCGTTGCTGCAAAACCTGTTAAGCGATATTACTACAGCCGTTGTTGCTTCATTCTGTCGCGTTGTGCATCCCGAATAATACTGATTCCACCCCAAACGACTAGGCTTGCGATTCCAAATCCAACAATTAAATCAGGAAAGCGAGAATTAAATAGAGTGACTAGGAAACCTGCGAAGATCACACTAAAATTTGCAATTACATCATTCTGCGTAAATATCCAACTTGCCCGCATATGTACCTCACCCTTACGATGCTTTGAGAGAAGGTACAAACCATAACTGTTAGCAATCAGGGCCAAAAAAGCCATTACCATCATCCATCCTGATTCGGGTGAACTTCCCCAAACAAACCGTCGAATCACATCGACGACAACCATCACAGCTAACGTGATCTGAAAAATACCACTTAGACTCGCTGCACGATTCTTGTGATGCGCCGATTTGCCAACTGCATACAGCGACATCGTGTAAACCGAAGCATCTGCAAACATATCTAATGAGTCTGCAACTAAGGCAGTTGAATCCGCTAAAACTCCTGCCACAATTCCGACGACAAACATTGTGCCATTGATAAGTAACAGAATTCGCAGCGTTTTACGCTCGGCTGCGTTCTTGGCTTCCATGTGACATCCACAGTCTGACATCGTGCGCCTCCTAATTAGCTTGTTGTTATTCGTCCTTTGAGCAGTTGTAGCGGGTACATTCATAAACTCCTTTTGCTACATCAGCCAGTAACTCTTCAACCATTTCCAAAATCTCAGCAACTCGTGCATCGGCGAGTTGATAGCTTGTGTACCGTCCTTGCTGCAGGGTGTTTACCAGACCGCAATCACGGAGACAGCCCAAGTGGTTTGAGGTGTTAGATTGCGATAGCCCGGTTGCTTCAACAATTTCACTCACAGTCATTGCACGCGATCGCAGCACGTCCAAAATCGCCAATCGGGATGGATCGGAAAACCCACGAAAGAGTTTTGCTTTCAAGCGAGTGGACTGGGATTGAGCAGAGACAATCATATGCTTAGTTCCAATACAAAGCTCTTTTGTATCATCATATCAGCAAATAATGATATGTAAACACCTGAAAGCTTATTTATACCCTCACCTGAGCAGCGTCGCCATTCCCACATCCGCTATTGCCCAAGCCGGAGCATCGTTAATCCCATCTCCCAGTATCGCTACAATTTTCCCTGGTGCTTGCAGTGTTTAGATTTGAGCTGCTTTTGGGTCTAGTCCAACTTCAGCAAAAACGCGCTGGATACCAGCAGAAGGGCGACCGACTCAACTCATGCCTTGGAGTTTGACTGTCAGATGATCCATATATGCACTCTGAAATTGGGAATGGGTAATATTCTGCCTTCTGTCTTCAACTGCCAACAGATGCGATCGCTTTCCTAACTTCATTTTCCGGTTTCACAGTTTGAATTGTCACCAACTTCGTCTTGAGATCGGCTTAAACAACGGCGGCTGAGTCAACTGCTTGGACTTCTCTAGTCCACTGGAGTGTCAAGGGGGATTGCGAAATTAATCAGGAATTATGGAAAAAGTGGTTTGACACCCTACCCATAGGGGTAAGGCGCGCACTGTGCACCCTACATAATTAGGTTGTGAGTCCTGTAAATCTTAAATTTGAGTTCGATCGACAGCACAGCAATAATTTTTTACAATTCCCAGTCGAAAATTTCATCCTAATTTCATTTATATGTGGAAAGCTGAAGATAAATAGTCGTTTTAAGCATATAAAATGTATGAAACCAATTTCATTAAAAACCGGCTTTGCAGGGCTGACATTGATCGCCACAGCCGCCCTAACCAGCGGAGTGCTCGCAGCTTGTTCAAAAGCTCCTACAAGCCAAACTCAAGCCCCAAACGTTACGGCTGCAACCGAAGTGAACAACAAGCCAGACGCGGCACAAGGTGGCATGGGTGGCATGAATCATGGCATGGATCACAATATGTCAATGGATTTAGGCCCGGCTGATGCCGAGTACGATTTGCGATTTATTGATGGCATGACACTGCACCATCAAGGTGCAGTAAACATGGCAAAAGAGGTACTAAATAAATCCAAACGCCCGGAAATGAAAAAAATAGCAAATGAGATGATTGCCGCTCAGAACCGCGAAATCAATCAAATGAAAGAGTGGCGAAAAGCTTGGTATGCCAAAGCCAGCAGTACGCCAATGGCTTATCACGCTCCAATGAGTCACACGATGGCAATGACTCCCGAACAAATGCAAAGCATGATGATGAGCATGGATTTAGGGGCCGCTGACGACCAATTTGACTTGCGATTTATCAATGCGATGATTCCCCACCACGAAGGAGCTTTAGTGATGGCCCAAGATGCTTTGAAGAAGTCGAAGCGGCCGGAAATAAACAAATTGTCCCAAGAGATTGTGACTTCGCAAAAGCAAGAAATCGAGCAAATGAAAGAGTGGCGGCAAGCTTGGTACAAACAGTAACACCATATTTCACCCGGATTTCATTTTTATCTGCAAAACTGATCTTTGAGTTCAGATTCTCCCCTACTCAATCATGCAATACTACCCCCGTGTCCGCTCCTCAGCACCGATTGTTCACTTTTCGGGAATACTCCTGACTCTTTTGTTATTCATCGAGTCCACCCCCGCTTTTGCCCACGCTGGCCACGGAGATGAATTTAAGCATAGCGACGAAGCAACTGAAACTCCTACTGCTATTTCTGTCGATGCTGAAACAGCAAAACGATTAGGTATTAAAGTCTCCCCTGCCGCTCGCCAGCGACTAGATATTGGCATCAAAACCACAGGACAAATTGAAACTTTACCCAACGAAAAAGTAGAAGTGACGGCTCCTGTTGCTGGGAAAGTAGTAGAGTTGCTAGTTAAGCCTGGGGACAAAGTATCAAAAGGTCAACCGGTTGCGGTTTTATCGAGTTCAGAATTAGGACAATTGCGGGTTGAATCTCTCTCGAAACGTGCTGAAGCTGAGGCAGATTTGCAGCAAGCACAAGGAGATCTAAAACTAGCACGAGAAAATTACGATCGCCAACTTCAAATATCCGCAGCAGAAATCGCCCAAGCCAAAACCCAATTGACGGCGGTAACTAAGCAGTACCAGCAAGAACAAGAATTAGTAAACAAGCGTTCAGTTGTGCAAGCCGCTCAAGAAAACTATCAGCGCCAAGTTGAAATAGCGCAAGCCGAAATAGCGCGGGCAGAAACTGAACTGACTGTGGCAAAAGAACAGTTCGAGCGCGACAAAGAATTAGTGGCATCAGGAGCGATCGCACGACGCACAATGCTGGAATCGCAAGCGCACTTCGCCGAAGCACAAGCCACTGTTGCTAAGGCAAAAAGCCGTCCTGAAGTTATCCAAGCCCAAACCGAAATTAAACAAGCCGAAGTAGACCTCCCAATGCGGGAATTGCGGGAATCTCAAGGCATGGTTGCAGAAGCAAAAGCTCAACTTACCAGAGCTCAGAGCCGCCGGGAAGTCCTAGAAGCCGAGAACCAACTCAAACGCGGCAAAACTGCCGTCCAAGTTGCTCAGTCGCGCATTCGTTTGGCTGACGCACCCTATCAAGCGCGGCTCCAACAATTAGGAACGGTTGCCAACGATCGAGGACTCGTTACCGTAGTTGCTCCGATTTCGGGGACGGTAGCCGATCGCGAAATCACTCCAGGAGAGTCAGTAAACGCTGAAAAACCGTTGATGAGTCTCTTAAATGACAGCCGCGTTTTTGCCACCGCCAATATCTACGAAAAAGACCTAAATAAAGTAAAACAGGGTCAGGTAGTCAGGGTAAAAGTCGCTAATTTACCTGATCGCATTTTCAATGGAAAAATCGCCTTCATTGGGTCATCCGTCGAAGGAGAAACGCGGGTTGTGCCGGTGAAAGCAGAAATAGATAATATTAACGGCGAATTAAAGCCAGGACTGTTTGCTGAGTTGGAGATTTTAACCGACAAAACTGCCACAAATATTTTAGCAATTCCGAGTGCAGCAATAGTGGAGGTTAGCGGGAAAAAAACCGTTTACGTCCAAAATGGCAATGCTTATCAAGCTGTTGAAATTGAACCCGGTCAAACTGCTGGAGATTTAGTTGAAGTTAAAACCGGTTTATTCGAGGGAGATTTGATAGTAACGCAGCGAGCACCTCAACTTTACGCCCAATCTTTACGGGGCGGCAGCGATAAACACTCAGAAGACGAGGAAAAGAAAGAGGCAACTCCAAAGGCAACAGAGGTTAATTTTAATAATTTACCCGTGTCTTTATGGTGGGCGGGAATAGGGGGAGGAATTGCGATCGCATCCCTAACTTTCACAGCAGGCGTGTTGTTGGGAAATCGGCGCAAATTGCCAGCATTAGCAGCGGATTCAGGAAACCATGCCGCAAATAATGGTTTTTCCGCCTCTGCATCGGCGTTAGACACTGAACTGGTGTTACACAATGACAACCATCACGTTAAAACTCAAGAGGAAGAAGTCAAGAGTTTGAAGTAAACAATTGCGTGGATATAGCAATTTAATGGCCAGAAGTATGTATCTATTAACTCAAAGCTAATAAAATGTTCAGCACTATTCTTAGATGGGTAATAAACCGCCGGTGGCTAGTCGTTGTCGCCACCATTATTGTTAGTCTTTGGACATTTTCTATCATCCCCCAAATGTCGCTCGATGTCTTCCCGCCTTTCGCACCGCCACAGGTAGAAATTCAGACGGAAGCACCGGGGCTCGCGCCGGAAGAAATCGAGTCTTTGGTAACACTGCCGATCGAAAGTGCGATTAACGGAACTCCTGGGGTAACAGCAGTGCGATCGGCTTCTGCTGTGGGCCTTTCTGCCGTTAAGGTAATTTTTGATTGGCAAACTGACATTTATCAAGCGCGCCAGTTGATAACAGAAAGGTTGCAGCTAGCGCAAAGCAAACTCCCGGCTGGGGTAGAAACACCGCAAATCTCTCCGACAACTTCACCTGTCGGTCTGGTGATTACCTATGCTTTTACCTCGGAAACTACTCCTTTGATGGAAGTGCGCCGTCTGGTTGACTGGCAAGTCACAAACCGCCTTTTAGGCGTGACTGGCGTTGCCCAAGTCGTGGCTTATGGCGGCGATCAGAAGCAATATCAAGTATTAGTAGAACCTGCCAAGTTAAAAGCTTTTAATGTGTCGTTGCAGCAAGTTGCCGAAGCGACAGCGGCTGCGAATGTTAACGCGCCAGGGGGGTATTTAATTACGCCGGATCGAGAAACTTTAATCCGGGGGGTGGGGCGGATTGAGTCTGTGGAAGATTTGCAGCAATCTGCGATCGCATCTCGGCAAGGAACAGTCGTCAGAATTGGTGATGTCGCTGATGTCAAGGTTGGTGCTGCTATCAAGCGGGGCGACGGCAGCTTTAACGGCAAAAAAGCTGTGATTGTGATGGTAAACAGACAGCCCGTTGCTGATACTCCAGCGGTAACGAAAGCGGTTGAGGCAGCAATGGCTGAGGTACAGGAAGCTCTACCAAAAGATATTAAAGTTACTGTGACTTTCCGACAGGAAGAATATATTAATTCTTCGGTGGAGAATGTGCGATCGGCTTTAGTTGAAGGCAGCATCATCGTCACCCTTATTCTTATCCCGTTTTTGATGAATTGGCGCACTCTGGCGGTGGTTTTGCTGGATTTCTTTCTGACTTGGCTGTTGGCGCTGCTGGCGATGTATTGGCTGGGGCTGGGATTAAATACGATGACTTTGGGGGGTTTGTCGGTGGCGATCGGCACTGCGATCGACGATGCGATCGTCTATGCGGAAAATACCTACCGCAATTTGAGAGAAAATAAGGCTTCTCTTCATCCTCGCCCGGTAATGGATGTGATTTTTGATGGCAGTCAGGAGGTGCGCGATTCGTTAATTGGAGCGACTGTTATTGGGATTGTGGTGTTTTCGCCAATTTTTACTTTACCCGGTATAGAAGGTCGAGTTTTTACGCCTATGGGGATTACTTATCTGATAGTTGTGGTGATTTCTAGTCTGGAATCGCTGTTAATATCTCCGGCCCTCTGCGCTATCTTGTTGCCTACTAAACGCATGAGATCCGAGGAACCTTGGCTGCCGAGATTTTGCAAGCGCACCTATCTTTTTTTTGTAGAATTGTCAATGCGCTATTCGTGGATTATTTTAGCTTTTGCTGCTGCTAGCATGGTGGCTGCATTAATTATTTTGCCTTCGTTTGGACGGGTGTTTTTGCCTGAGTTTCAGGAGCAAACTTTGGTGAATACTATTCAGCTTTATCCGGGGGTGTCTTTGGAGACAACAGATAGCGCAGCTTTTGCTATTGAAGATGCACTTAAGAATGATAGCAGGTTTGAATACGTGCAAGTGCGATCGGGCAGAGCTCCGGGAGATGCGGATGCTGCGGGAGTCAATTTAGCTCACATTGATATCGGTTTGAGCGAGGAGGGCATGAAAAATAGACCGAAAACTTTGGAGGCGCTGCGGCAGGAATTTGCTAAATTGCCGGGAGTTGCACCAAATATCGGCGGTTTTATTTCTCACCGGATGGATGAGGTTTTATCTGGTGTCAGAAGTCAGATTGCTGTCAAAATCTTTGGCCCGGATTTGGATCAGCTTCGCAGCCTCGGGGCAAAAGTTGAAGAGCAAATGAAAACAGTTGAGGGAATTGTGGATTTGCAACTCGAACCGCAGGTGCCCGTGCAACAAATTCAAATTAAGTTTAACCGCCAAGCAGCGGGTAGATACGGTTTGAAAATCGGAGAGCTTTCTGAAATAATTGAGACAGCTTTAAACGGCAAAGTTGTTTCTCAAGTTTTAGAAGTTCAGCAAACTTTTGATTTAGTTGTTTGGTTGCAGCCTGAAGCCCGAAATAACTTAGAAACTATTCAGAATTTGTTGGTTGATACTCCAAGCGGTAATAAAATTCCCCTCGCCCAAGTTGCTACTGTCAAATACGGTACTGGCCCCAATACGATTAACCGCGAGAATGTTTCTCGCTTGATTGTGGCGGCCGCTAATGCTAAAGGTAGGGATTTGCGATCGGTTGTGAATGAAATTCAAGCTAAAGTCAAACAAGAGGTGGAGTTGCCTTTTGGCTATTTTATCCAGTACGGCGGTCAATTTGAAGCCGAGCAAAGAGCTTCGCAAAATATTATGATATTTAGTGCGATCTCTTTTCTTGTAATTACAGTATTGATGTACTTGTCCGTCAAGTCAATTCCTTCAACTGCGATGATTATGATTAATTTACCCCTCGGATTAGTGGGAGGAGTAATCGCGGTAGCTTTAACTGGTGGCATCATCTCTGTAGCTTCCCTGGTTGGCTTTGTTACATTATTTGGCGTTGCCACCCGCAACGGCTTGCTTTTAGTAGACAACTACAACACTAAATTTGCCGAGGGAATGCCTTTTAAGGAAGCAATTATTAAAGGATCGATGGAACGGCTCAATGCTATTTTGATGACCGCTTCAACTTCAGCTTTAGGTTTAGCACCTTTAGCATTAGAAGGCGGCGCGGGAAAAGAAATCCTGCAACCGTTGTCAGTAGTAGTTTTAGGCGGATTGTTTACTTCTACAGCATTAACGCTTCTGGTGTTACCCGCGTTGTACGCCAAGTTTGGTAGATTCTTAGTGCCTAAACAAACACCGCCAGTTTCTGACAACGGAAAGGTAGTTCAAGCTGTTTTTGAAAAGTGATTTTCGCGGTATATTGCTCCGATTTTCTTATTCGTTTAGGTTCCAAAAAAATAATGTGAAGAAAATACTAATTAATGCGGTTGCATTGACTCTGGTTAGTACAGTTTTAATGGCTCCTAGCTATGCAAGTTTCGAGACAGATGAGAGTAGGCTTTCCAATGTAGACGGAGACGTGTACTCTTCCCCTACTCGCTGGCGGCTTGTCAAACAAACTTTCGTATTACACTTTCCTGAAAACAGCAACCCTGTTACCCAGATAATTATTGCCATTCCACCCACTGTCGGTGTGAGTAATGATATTGAGGTGCTGGAACACAAGGGTGGGAAAATTAGCATCAATGTTTCTGTCAATGGCAGAAACATTATATTAGACTTCGTGGAACCCGTCGCTCCTGGCAGCAGGATTGATATTAATTTCAACAAAGTTAAACAACCCATTCTCGATTCTACTTCTGTGTACCGATTTTCAGCTAAAGTCATTGGTAGTGATACAGAGATTCCCATAGGTGTAGCTGAGTTTCGCACAGATTAATTAATCTAAAGATTGCCATTAATTCTTAGGGGAGTATGCAAGATAAAGATGATGTAAAATTTGTTAGAATTACTAATCATTGAATGCAACGAGTAAAGCACATGAATTTATTCAAATCAGGCTTGATTGTTCTAGGAAGTGTGGGTCTGTTTTTCTTGGGAGCTTGTGGGAACAGCAACCAAGCCGCCAATTCCGATGCTAGTTCTACTGGTGCACAGCCTGCCGAGTCCGCGTCGTCCGATGGAGCAGCAAAAAAAGAACCCTCTACCCATGCCGGCGCGTCTCACAAAGGCGCTCAAGTTGTCGAGTCAGATCCCTATCACTTAGAGTTTGTCTCTGAGAAAGAAGATAATGGAACTCGTTTAGATTTCCATCTTCTAAAAGAAGACAATAACGAAGAAATCTCTAATGCTAAAGTAACGGCTCAAATTCAGCTACCTGATGGTAGTCAAAAGACACTTCCCATGACCTATGGAGCTCAAGAAAAAAGCTACACGGCTTTGCTTCCTGGAAAGGCAGCGGGTCAGTATCAGGTGAAAATTACTTCGGATATTGGCGGGAAAAAAGTAGACGGTCGCTTTAGTTTTAATCAGTAAATTTT
Organism: Microcoleus sp. POL10_C6; assembly: GCF_036701585.1. Lineage (NCBI taxonomy): Bacteria > Bacillati > Cyanobacteriota > Cyanophyceae > Oscillatoriales > Microcoleaceae > Microcoleus > Microcoleus sp. POL10_C6. The sequence continues at coordinate 77,724 of NZ_JAUBRB010000004.1, forward strand.
CCCTGTTGGGTAGGGCAAGAGAAACAAGCTTCAAGGGTAGCGATCGTGTCTCACAATCACAGTCACGGAGGACACGGACACGACCACGGAGGTGGTAATTACAACCGTGCCTTTGCCATCAGCATCGCACTCAACACGGGGTTTGTCATCATTGAGCCAGTTTATGGCATTCTTGCCAATTCCCTTGCCCTACTTGCCGATGCAGGTCACAATTTGAGTGATGTTTTAGGTCTGCTACTGGCTTGGGGAGCAACCATCCTGGCCCGTCGGCGACCTACAGCACGCCGCACCTATGGGCTGCGTCGTTCTTCCATTTTGGCGGCTCTGTTGAACGCTATTTTTCTGCTGGTAGCTTCAGGGGCGATCGCTTGGGAAGCTATTCAACGCTTTTCAGAACCCAGCTCAGTATCAGGCGGTACAATTATTGGCGTTGCAGCCGTAGGCAGCGCTATTAATACGGGAAGTGCCTTAATGTTTATGGCCGATCGTCATAATGACTTGAACATCAGAGGCGCGTTCCTCCACCTGATTGCTGATGCAGCAGTATCTTTGGGTGCGGTGCTGGCTGGCATCGCTATTGTGGCAACTGGCTGGCTTTGGTTTGACCCTATTATGAGCTTGATTATTGTTGTTGTTATTGTGTTAGGGACTTGGCAATTGTTCCAAGAATCCCTCAACTTAATAACAGATGCCGTACCAGCAAGCATTGAACCCCTTGCAGTCCGCACTTATTTAGCTGGACTCCCTGGCGTAACTGGTGTTCACGACCTTCATATTTGGGCAATGAGTACAACTGAGACAGCCCTCACAGCTCACTTGGTAATGCCTACAGCTTATACTGGTGATGCTTTTTTAGTGCAGATAAATCGAGAGCTGCACGACCTTTTTGGTATTGAGCATACTACGCTCCAAGTAGAAACAGGCGATCCGAGTTATCCTTGCCCTCTCGCTCAAGAAAATGTTGTGTTGTGAGTATAAAAAATATCTTGATACACACTATTCTTGATCCTATCCCATCGCACCCTCGGCAGTAGCAACTTACCACCACAGGAATGAATATTTTCTTTTGAAAATCTGATTTCTGGATAAATGTGCTTGAACGGTCAAAAATTTCATCCTGATTTCATCTCAATATGTCAATTTAGATAATAACAGAGTCGTTTACTAAGGATTCTGAGGCTTGATTAACGAGATCGGTTGTCATACAGGAGTAAAATAATGAAAAGGCTAATCTGTTCGGCTGTAGCTTTAGCTCTCACAGTTCCGATTGCTGCTGACTATGCCGGTGCCAGCATAGGATCTAGTCCTCATATTGATGGAGCTGTACAATTTCCTCAAACTCGGTCGAGGATTGTTCGGCATACGATTAGGTTGCACATTCCTCAAGGCCGTAGCCCTCTTTCTCATCTGATTATTGATGTTCCAAAGGGGTTAATAGTCAGCAACAATATCACTTTAACAGACGATGTGAAAGGAAAAATTAATGCTGATTTTTCTATTTTAGACAACCAAATTGTAGTGAAAATCTCTCAACCAGTTGCGTCAGAAGCGAAGCTTAAACTTGTTTTAAACGATGTAAGAATAAGAGGTGTTTCTAACGTTTGGCTATACCGAATTTCTACTAAATTTGTTGGCGTTAATAGAGAAATTCCTATTGGTGTAGCTCAATTTCGTGTCTATTGAGGCGCGGGAAAGGAAATTTTGCAACCTTTGTCAGTAGTAGTTTTAGGAGGATTGTTTACTTCTACTGCCTTGACTCTGTTAGTTTTGCCAGCTTTGTATGCTAAATTTGGGAAAATTTTACGACCTCAACAACCTCAGCCAGTTATTGAAGACGGGAAGGTAGTTAAAGCTGAAATAGCGAACTGATCAACCCTCCTTCATTCCCTCAATCAAAGTGCAAAGTTCCTCGCTATCGGGATTGTCTGAAGCTCGATTTGTCCAAAGTTTTTTATAAGCTTCCAACTCAGCTTTGAACGCACTCATGCGCTGAATTTCCTCCTCAAAGAAATCTATTTTGCGACTTAATAAGTCTTGCACTAGCGGACAAGCTGTTATTCCTTGACGGCGAGAAGCCAAAATTTGCTGAATTTCTTGAAGAGAAAAGTTGAGTCTTTGGGCTTTCTTAATAAATTGCACTTGTCTGGCAGCATCGGCTGTGTAGTAACGATAACCGCTACTGTTGCGTAAGGCAGGTTCCAGTAACCCTAGGCTTTCATAGTATCGCAGGGTGCCTACAGTAACACCAGTTTGCTTGGCTAGTTCTCCTATTTTTAGTAGCTGCTGTTCTAGGGATTCTGTTGCAAATTTTGTCATAGCAGTTCTAGGTAAATTGGCACCCTATCATTATAGCGGTAGCCACTTTTACTTCCACTTTTTTGTGCTGGTTATACTCACCCAATTTGGGATGAGAAAATAAAATATTTTCTCCATAATTCTAGTGACTCAAAAAGCAGCAGTAACTCAAAACTGAGTTACTGCTGCTTTTTGGTATTTTCTTGCTTATCTCCTGCCCCTGCCAATATAAAAACCACTTATATTATGCGCTTTTTCCTATATTTTTTTAAATCAATAAACCTGACTTATTTCACCCAAATTTCATTTTGGCGTGATGATAATAACTCGGCTTTAGTGTTGTTTGTTGAGAACGGTTTTTCCACCTGTAGCGCTTTTGTATTTACTCAGAAGCTATATATGAAAATTTAGAAATTAGATGCGTTTACCCTGATTCTGAAGTTGCAAGCTTGTAATTAGGCAAAGAGGGCTTCTGGCTAATTGATAAGCATGATCTCGCGCTCGGATACTAAAATTTCCCGCAGGCAAGCAAGATAGATGACCAGGACTAACTACCGTGTATTTTGAAGGATCTAAATCAATGATTCAACTCTTACAAACAGCGCTGAAATCATCCCTAGCTCGCGATATCACCCAGGCAATTGGACAGGTTCCCATTGTTCGTCTCAATCGCTTGAGCGAACTCTGTCAGCATCACGAATTTTATCTCAAATTAGAATCCTGTAATCCCGGTGGCAGCATTAAAGAGAAAAATGCTGTATGTCTGGTTCAACACGCAGAACGTACCAGGTTACTCGCCCCCGGTGGCACAATTGTTGAATCTAGTTCTGGTAATTTCGGCATTGGTTTAGCAATGATTGGTGCAGCGCGAGGCTATCGCGTGATGATTGTCATTGATGGTAAAACACCGCCCCCGATTCGGCGAATGCTGGCTGCCTATGGAGCAGAATTGGTAGATGTCCCCCTGAGTGCGGCAGATGCCAATGGATCGATGCAAGTTGCGAGGATGAAAAAAGCCAAAGAACTCGCCGAAACCATTCCTGGTGCCTGGTATCCTTGCCAGCACCGCAATCCCGAAAACCCAACTGCCCACGAGCAATTTACTGCTCGTGAAATCGAACAGGCTTTTCCCGTAGCACCAGATGTTATCGTTATTGGCGTTAGTACGGCGGGACAATTGGCGGGAATTAGCCGATATTTTAAACAGCGTCATCCCCAAACTCGAATTGTCGGCGTAGATGTGGCAGGTTCGGCTATTTTTGGCACGCCGTCTCACCCCTATAAAATGACAGGATTGGGGTTATCTTTTGTACCGCCAAATTTTGATCCAATGGCACTGGATGCAGCGTATTCTGTGAACGATCGCATTGCCTTTTCTGTTTGTCATGCCCTGGCACGTCGAGAAGGCTTGTTGTTAGGAGCATCCACAGGGGCTATCGTTGCCGCTGCCCTGGCTTACAGCCAGCAGCATCCCCATTCTCAACGCATGGTACTGTTGAACCCGGATCGAGGCGATCGCTATCTCGAAACAGTCTACAATCCAGAATGGCTGTCCGAGCAAGGGATTGAAATCTTAGAACAAAAAGCCCTCACCGCTACAATTAACGCCCTTCAAAGCGTCCCTCTTACCCTCGTGCAACAGCAACAACCTTCATAAACAATGACCTTAAAGGCTTCTCAAAGTCCGTCTAAAATCGGTCTGCTAGATTTATGGCGGCAATTTATTCCCCTCTCCCTCAGCGATGTGGCAATGGCTTTTGGCGATCCGATGATGACGGCTGCCCTAGCTCATTTACCCGATGCACGGGTGAATTTGGCAGCCGTAGGCATTGCCAAAGCCCTTGCGGTCTTTTTTGAAAGTCCGATTATTATGATTCTGCACGCCTCGAATGCGCTTGCACCGAATGGGCGATCGCGTCGCGCCTTGTGGCGATTTACGCTTTTAGCAGGCGGCGGACTGAGTGCGTTACTGTTGCTGCTGACGCTGCCGTTTATTTTCGCCACGCTGGGAGGGACGCTGTTAGGAATTCCACCCCAATTGCGGCAGACAGTGCAGAGTGTGTTGACGTTAATGTTTCTGTGGCCTTTGGCGATCGCGTGGCGGCGTTATTTTCAAGGATTGCTCATCCACACAGGTCATTCTCAGGCGGTTGCCAAAGCTAGCATGGTTCGTTTGTTAATTGTAGCCCTAACGTTATGGGGCGGATTTATGTTGAAAATGTCAGGCGCACTGCTGGCGGGGACTGCTTTAATCGCGGGGGTTCTCTCAGAGGCGCTGGTTGTAACCATTGCGGCGCACCGGCTAGGAGCCACTCGTCTGCCTCGACCAATTGATTCTGAGTTAAAGCTACCCACCAATCTCAAAAGTGTGTGGAATTTCTACTGGCCTTTAGGCTCTTCAATGCTAGTAGTCTGGGGCGGACGTGCTGTCCTGGTGGGAATTATTGCCCGCGCCCAAGACGCTAATATTGCATTGGCGGCTTGGCCTGCGGCTTGGGGATTGGTTTTGGTGATTGCCAATGCGACTCGCATGGTGCAGCAGGTGATTATCAAAAATCGAGATCAAGTGAGCGATCGCCAATTAATTGCATTTGCCCTCAGTGTGGGTGGATTTTGTTCGCTACTGTTGTTTTTAGGTAGTACAACGCCATTTGGGTTGCAGGTTGTGCAAAGTTTTATCGGCAACGATGAAGCCCTGGTTGAGAGTATCCGTCCCGTATTGCTGTTGTGCGCGTTTGTACCCCTTCTGGTGGCGGTGCAAAATGCTACTCAAGGTTTTTTGGTCGGGGCAGGTCAAACCAAAGGTCTGAATTATGCAACTTGGATTGGCACGACTATATTGCTTTTAGTTGCGTTCGGTGCAGTTCAGCTTGGGGCATCGGGTGCAATTGCGGCTGCGAGCGCGATGATTATTTCTTTAACAATAGAAGTATCCTGTCTCGCGTTCAATTTACGCAAACAATTATAGCAACCGCCAAGGCTGCGCCGGACGCAAGGCGTAAGACATCCTCGATCGCATGGAGTAAACCATCAAAATTTTGAGAGATCGCTAATCAGTATTTACTTCTTGGCATCATCATTAGTTTCTCCATCGCCGTCCCTTTAATTGTCGATTACAGTTGGCGGGGTTGTCACCCCGCCAGGGTGTTATACTATCTCAGCACTTACTTGTGTGCACACTATATGTAGTGTGCACACAAGCAAGATCGCACTATTCGAGAAGCAGGGTAAAAGAGCAATTAGAAAACTAGCTACCAGATTTGATGTGAGTAAGTATAATTGTTGAACGACTTTTTAGTAGCTGCTGTTCTAAGGATTCTGTTCCAAATTTTTTCATAGCAGTTTTAGGCAAGTTTGAACCCAATCATTATAGTGATAGCCACTTTCAGTTTTGTGTAGTGGTTATAGTCATCCAATTTTTCGATAAAATACTCTATCTTGTCCAAAATAATATTGAAAAAAAAAGCAGCAGTCACTCAAAATTGAGATCGTGCTGCTGTCGGATATTCTCTTGCTTATCCCTGTTAAAAATCCGTGAGGTAATCTACACACCGGGGAAAATAAGGATTATTTATCGCAATTAGCTTGAGGGCAGTCAGGAGTAGGAGTAGTACAGGGGCCGGCGGCAAAGACAACCGCGGCTGTACCTGCTGTCAGGAGAACTGCCGTCAAAGCTGCAAGAGTGAAGCGTTTAGTCTGAGTTGCTTTAATCATGAATTTTTACCGGGGAATCTAGGATCGAAAAGTTTCTTTGGGAAACTATATATAGCATAAACCCTCAAGTCGGCTATAGAGTCAAGGGGGGGAAAGATTAAAAATGATAAAAATATTGAATTTCCGAGGTCACGATCCGAATACCTGTATGAAAGTCTGAAGATTTCATCCAGATTTCATTTTTGGGTGTCATATTCTAATTATTGTACCCAAAAAATAAATCGAATGAAAGCGCTCAAGTCAAGCTTAGTTATTCTAGGCAGTGTCGGATTGCTGTTTTTGGGAGCTTGCAGCAAAAGCGACCAAGGAACCGGCCCAAACAGCAGCCCAACATCCGCTCCTGTTGCCTCTCAACCTAATACTTCCAGTTCGGCCGCTTCTCCTGCAGCATCTGCTAAAACAGAACCTCCCAAACCATCTAAAGGAGGTCAAGTTGTCGAGTCTGGACCTTACCACCTAGAACTTTTAACTCTGAAAGAGGATAGCGGAACTCACTTAGATCTTTATTTGCAAAAAGGCGATACCCACGAACCGATTCCTAATGCAAAAGTGACGGCACAAGTGCAGTCTCCGAATGGAGAGCAGCAAACGCTGGACTTCAAATACGATGCTGATGGCAAACATTACGCCGTTGTATTTCCAGGCAAAGATGCAGGAAGTTATCCCGTGAAAGTGACTGCGGATATTAACGGAGAAAAAGTTGACGGTCGTTTTAGCTTCAATCAATAGAATGCAAGTTTTCTTACAATTGATCGGAAATCCCCTAAAATGATTTAAACACAGGATAAGCAGCACAGCTTTCTCGCAAAATGAATAGTCTAAATTACCAAGATTATCCGGTTGAGCGAGGAATAGAAGGAATAATCATTTAGATGCTCTAGCATTAATGAAAGTCAATGCTCGGAAATTTATAAGAGTACAAAATCCCTAATCAAACGAGGAAAGACCATGAAAACAGTAAAGTCAGGTTTAATTATTCTGGGTACTGTGGGGCTAATATTTTTGGGAGTTGGAAGTAACAACAGCCAAGCTGCTACTTCAGCCAACAGTTCTGCCGTCTCGTCTTCAAAACCCATTACAAGAACAGAGATAGCCGCCGCTCAAAACAAAGGCGGTCAAGTCGTTGAATCAGGGCCTTATCATTTAGAGTTGGTGGTCGAGAAAGAAGCCACTCAAACTCACCTGGATTTCTATTTGCAAAGAGGCGACAACCACCAGACAATACCTAATGCGAAGATAACCGGTCAAATTCAGATGCCCGATCGCACTCAAAAGACTGTTACCTTCACTTATGACCAGAAAGACCAGCACTATACAGCTTTCCTGCCTGGAAAAGTTGTAGGTCAGTATCAGATGAAGATTACTGCTGATATTAACGGTCAAAAGGTAGACGGTCGATTCACCTTCACTCGGTAGACTTTTTAGTAGGTTGAATCTGCGGTTGACTGGTTGACGGGTTGCTGGCGGGCTGTTTGTTGTCGTGACCAACTAATGCCCGCCAACTTCCGTTTAGAAAGAAGAAAGCAGCCATAGGCACAAGGCAACACGCCAGCATTGCTATCCCCATACCCATCCATAGGAGAATTGGGTTTTTTAATTTTTGCTCGCTCATTTTTATAAGTTTCATTCTGTCATTTTCACAGTAGGGTAATTCGGCAATTTTATGATAGCATACCGGATTGCTGTCAGAGATGAGCTATTTACCTGCACTATAAGTCGCATCAATATTAAAATTTTCATCCTGATTTCATTTAGGAATGTAAACCTTAAGTTGAGCGCGGTTAAACGCTGTCTAATCAGAATGTAACGTTTCTGGTGTTGCACCCGCCAAGTAGTAGGGATACGTCACTGCCCGCAGGTGTCAACTTAAGACTGAAACCCTTGACAAATATCGTTTGCAGCCGAGTGTGGCTACCATCACTACCCCTGTTTTTACAATGCAAAAAGCATCTACTAGGTTTGCTGAATTCGATTTAATCAGAGCTTTGGCGATCGTCAGTGTTGTGATTATTCATGCTGGTTTTTTGTCATTACCCGATCGCAGAATTCTATTTATTTCGATCGATACACTCCAGCTTTTCTGCGTACCTGCATTTTTACTGATCAGCGGTTTTTTTCTTACCAACAAGCTTGAAAATCAAAATAACCCGACGCTGATATTAAAGAAAAGGCTGTCGAGAATTATACCGCCCTATCTTTTTTGGTCAGTAGCCTTCTACATTTTAAATAATTTGGGCAACCTCAAACGATTTGATTTACTTGGATTAGTTAGAGATGTGCTGACAGGTTCTGTGCTGCCCCCCTATTACTTTATAGTTGTGATTGTTCAATGCTATTTGTGGTGGTGGATTCTAGTTAAATTAAAATTTTTTGAGCCCCGAAAAGTTTTGGCTTTGGGTTTCACCATTCAAATAGCTTTTACCATAGTCTTTTACTTAGTTGCTTTCAAATACTTACCTTCCATACCTATACCGCTGATAGAGCGCTGGATTTTTAGTTGGATTTTGCCGTTTTCCACTGGTTTAGTTCTTGGCAGTTGCTATGACAACATTCAAGGATACCTTCAGCGCCAAAGAATGCTTATTTTAGCAGCAACTATCTTGTTCTATCTAGCGAGTATTTGGGAATTTTACCTACTCAGTGAAGTGAATTCGGATGCCTGGTTTGCCCGATCGTTTTTTAAACTATCTACTCAAGGATACGCAATTTGGTTCGTACTGTCGATATTGGCATTTTCTCAAAGCATCATACTTCCCAGTAAACTATCGAAATTAGTCAAAATATTGGCGGCTTACTCCTTTCCTATATACCTGCTAGATGTGATGGTAGTAAACTATGTTAATTTAGCGTCTTATAAATTTATGTATTCTGCCGAGCCACTGCTCAAGCTCGGAGTTTTAGTGACGGTAGATTTGCTAGTTTGTTTTGGGATTATTTACCTGTTGCAAAAACTTTTACCCAAGAATTACAGTCAGTACATTCTGGGAATTTAATCTGGATTTACGCAACATCCGTGGGGGCGAGGCGATCGAAAATGGGGAAATGGGTTTAACATTTAGTTCCAATATTCAATAAATTAATTATGAAACTCCAAAACATTGTAGGAACCAATAAGAAAGTGGATGTAAAGGCGATCGCTGCCGATAAAGAGCTAACTCGCCAAATCCAAATTCGTCTCATCGACTTAGGTTTGCTAGACCCTCCAGCCAACGGCATCTTTAGTCCAGTCTCTACTGCGGCTCTCAATCGATTTCACAAGCTGATTCAGTGCACTGATGAACCAGGATTTATCGGAGCAAAAACAGCCGAGAAACTTATTGAAGCCAAGCCATCGGATCTCAAATTTCCACCTCCTGTCCTCAAGATAGTTAATGAGACAGTTCTCAAGGCTAGACCTATCTATGCGTTAAATTTATCAGATGCAGAGAAACAAAAAATTGAAACGGGGAAAGTATTGGAGCTTGTCTCTTATGAAATGGTTCGCGATCACATCCGAGTAGCTTTGCGAAAAGATTCCTTTAAAAATTCTCAAATCTGGTATGTCTATAGGTCGCACGTCCAAATTTTACAAGAAGGAAAGGTAATTTATCCAAAAACTAAGCCTAAGAGCTTTCAACTTGCTAATTTTCCTTACAAATACCAACTGGATAATTACTATAATCCGACTGGTGCTTGCAATGTCACATCAATGGCAATGTGCTTGCAGTTCCTCAACAAACCGCGCCGGGACACGATCGGTCAATTTGAGGACGAACTCTACGCATATGCACTCAACAAAGGTTACAGTCGCTGGAACCCCTACGACTTGGCAAAAATTGTCAGAGAGTATGGTGCTCAAGATACCTTTAAAGAGAATGCGACCTTTGAGGAAGTTAAAGATTGGTTAGTAGATGGAAACCCAACTGTCATACATGGCTATTTTACTTCTTTCGGTCATATTCTGCCCGTAGTTGGATATGACGAAACTGGCTTGATTGTTCACGATCCTTATGGAGAATGGTTTGCTAGCGGGTATAACAACAATGCCAATGGAGCTTATCTTCACTATTCCTATGATTTAATCCGTCGCGTTTGTATGGCAGATGGAAATTTCTGGGTTCATTTCATTTCCAAGTAAGAGAGTAAAGCGCTTGTTTGCTATTAAAATTCACCTCTCACTGGTTCATATTTCATCTTGATTTCATAATTAGCTGTCAATCTAGTTAATAAGAAGCTAACTCTTCAAATATGAATGTTGAAGTAGGTTGGCGTACTGTACTTAATTTCCTAGAGAGTCAAAACTATGAGAACACTCATTTACGGTGCTGTATTTGCTCTGTCAGCCGCAGTTTTAGTTCCTGCTGTCCATGCGAGCACCAGAACAGGCGCCGAGAATTTTCCTCACATTGATAGTTCAGTACAATTTCCGGAAACTAAGGCAAGAATCGTCAGGCATACTTTCCGGCTACACATTCCTCAAGGAACTAGGGCTATTTCTCAATTAAAAATTAGCGTTCCTGCGGGGTTAACTGTCAGGGATGATATCAGTATATCTGACGATTCAGGTCAAAAAATTGACACTAAGGTTTCTGTCAACAGCAATCAAGTTATACTAACCTTCTCCCAACCTCTTTCTCCCGAAAACACAATCAAAATTACCATGAATAAAGTAATAATTTCTGGAGTTTCTAACGCTTGGATGTACCAACTTACTGCTACATTAGTTGGCGACAATACAGACATTCTCCTCGGTATAGCACGGGTTCGCAGCTATCAATAAAAAAATCAGGTGTTACGGCCGATCTTTCATCCTGGTTTCATCCATACGTATCAAACTAAGAAATAAGCCAAACGTTAGTTTTCAAGGAGTGCAGTCGTGAAAAAATTAATTAGCATTAGTGCAGCATTTGCCCTAATTATTGCCTCTTCTATCTCCGCAGCAAAAGCAACAGGAATACCGGGAGATTCCCAATCACCTCACATTGTCGGAGGCCGTTCCTATCCTGACTACCCAACTTGGAGAGCCTTCCACGATTTTGACGTTCACGTTGAGGGAGAAGCCATTTCAGAACTATCAATTCAGTTGCCCTCACTGCGAATCAAGGGTATTGAAGTAAGCAGGCAATCCGGTGAAAAGATTGAGGCAACAACTTCTGTTAAAGGTGGAAAAGCAATGGTAGTTTTCTCCAAACCTGTAGTTGCCGGGACTGTGCTGACAATTTCTATGCTTGAGGTTGAGGCTTCCATCTACCCGCGTAATTATATATACCGCGTTTATGCCAAGAAAGTGGGTCAGAGTTCAGACAGTAAAGTTGGTACGGCCAATATTCAAACTCTCCCACGGTGGTAAATGCTTTTGGAGGTTAATTTCCTAAGCGACTGACATCTTACCTGGATTTATTTCAGGGCTTTTAGACCCATTAATGCCGAGTCCATTGAGTTAATTATTTGAGGAGCATCGCCATGAAAAAGTTAGTTTACGCCACTGCATTCACCTTCTTGTTGTCATATAATGCCCCCGCTACTGTTGCGGGAGGAGCGATGCGAAATGCTAATATTTCTCACCTGATTCACAGCGGAGCCCATCCCAATAGCGCTCGCTTTCAGGGTGCTACTCATCATTTTGAAGTTCACGTTCAGGGAAAACCTCTTTCGGCACTTACAATTGATTTACCGGATGATGTGAAAATGCGTAGCGGAATTGACGTAACAAATCAATCTGGTCAAAAAATCGAGTCTCAAGTTTCTGTTAATAACCGAAAAGCGACAGTGGTTTTCTCCCAACCTGTTTCTCCTGATACCACCATATCGATTGATATGCGGGGCATTCACACTCCTGGTTACAGTCGGAGTTGGATGTACGCTATCTCTGGTAAAATGGCGGGAATAAACGCAGAAGTACCACTCGGTACAGTTTTAATTCAAACCTACTAAAGGTAGCTGGCAGTTAGGGATTTTAAATTGCAATTAACTTGAATAAATTCGAGAAAATTGCAATTTAAAATTTGCTATTACTTAAAGGCTAAAAGCTGAAAAAGTCGGAAGAGTGCTATCTTTTGTTGCTCAATTTTTGAAACAATTTACTGCAATAAATGAGAGTTATGTCCTGACCAATTACCTATTAACACTTTAACACTTACCAATTACCTATTAGGAAAGATGAATCAAAATAAACTATTTAATCGGACTCGCTGGAAATTAGCCATTTCCTATGCAGCAGTAATGGGTTTGATTTTAAGCTTGTTGGGATTTGGTGTATATAGGGCGATCGCCCACGCTCACTGGGTAGCCCTAGACCGGGAATTAGAATCGGTAGCGGGAACGCTACATGACAGCCTAGAAATCAAATTGCAGCAGCCCGGACGCCTGGAACCAATAGTCAATGAACTTTTGCCCAACCTCCGCGTAATTGGAGTTAACGGCATTAAAGAACAGTTGCCAAGCCGCCATACTTTAAGCGCTATCAACCAAAGCTATTACTATATCCGTTTATTTGATAAGTCAGGAAATTTGATTGCTACAGCAGGCGCTTATCCCAAAGAATTGCTAGGGACTTTTAACTCACAACACTGGCAAACCATTACTGACAGCAAAGGCAATATTTATCACCAAATTTCTGTATCACTGCATACTCAAAATCAGAAAAATTGGGGATACTTTCAAGTGGGGCGGAGCTTGCAAGACTTCAACGATTATCTCAGTACAGTCAAATTAGTTTTAAAGTTGGGATTGCCTACTGCGTTAATCTTGGTAGGCTTTTCTAGTTGGTGGCTGGCAGGATTGGCAATGAAACCAATTTATGCTTCCTACCGACAAATTCAACAGTTTACAGCGGATGCCGCTCACGAACTACGAACGCCTTTAGCCGCCTCTCAAGCGACAGTAGAATCCGGGCTGTTGATGTCTGAATTGGATGAAAAAGAAGCGCGGGAAATTTTGCGAACTGTAGAGCGCCAAAACCGCAGATTGACTCAGTTAGTGGCTGATTTGTTGCTGTTGGCGCGGATGGATAATCAACCGATACCCGATCGCCCTCAATTGTGTTGTTTAAATGACTTGGTTAGCGATTTAGTCGAGGAATTGGCAGCAATGGCGATCGCCAGAGAGGTAGCGCTAACATCGGAATTGCCGGTGCATCAGCCATTGACTATTATTGGTGATTCTAACCAGCTTTATCGCTTAGTTTTTAATTTAATTGTCAATGCCATTCAATACACTTCACCTGGTGGCAAAGTAACGGTTATTTTAGAAAAAAATGACCATTTAGTTGTGATTCATGTTCAAGATACAGGGTGTGGGATTGCAGCAGAAGATCAAAAGCAAATTTTTGATCGTTTCTATCGAGTTAACAGTTCACGCGATCGCGTTACTGGCGGCTCGGGATTGGGATTGGCGATAGCGCAAGCTATAGCCTTAGCACATGGCGGTAGCCTGACTGTGCAAAGTAAATTGGGTACGGGTAGCATTTTCACACTGCGATTTCGAGAAAGAAATGCGGCGTTGATGAATGATGCCATGAATCATGGAGTAATCGGCACATCCTAGAACTTGGGCGTTGGGCGTTGCACATTTATGGTATGATGGACAAATATACTTAACTAACTAGGGCTTGCTCAATAAGTGGTTCAAGTAAACACTGTATGGGTTTTCGGACGAAGAAAGGTAGTAATGTGCAGGAAAAACAGGTGAAATAGATCAAAATCCCTGCATTACCATCTGCGAGCATATACATAAAAGCGGAACTTTATCTTCTCCCACCCTTGGAGTTTGAGCTAGCCAACGGATACAAAGAGGTTTTTCAAACTTGACCACACATGATTTTTTAGGGTCTATAGCTTGTGCAATTATCTTTGATAAGTCGCTCCTTCAATCCTAGGTTTTTAAGCATGGTTTTCTTCCCCTTCTTCTTTCCATTATTACTCCCTTTACTCGACCATAAAAACTGTTGGTAAGACGATAACGCGGAGCTGTAGTCAGAAAGTCTTTACGTAGAGCTTAATGCTCAAACTTTAGGGTTTCTAACGCTCGTTCGCGCCAATATAAAAATAAAGGCAAAGCACAAGATACACCAATGCCAAAAGTAGCGACAACGTAAACAAACAACCAGCGACGAGACAAACCTAATCGCTTTAGCTCAATAAATGAAAAACAGAAGAAGACATCTGCACAAATGAGCAAATCTATTGCTACGGCAGAAGCGACATGATTAGCGAACGCATTCTGGAAAAATAAATCGAGATCAAGACCATTCTGGAGAAAGAACTTCAGCAGAAAGCTCCAAGGCGCGATCGCACCAATAATCGTTAGCAGCAGATAAAGCGATTGGGTTGACAGAAATTTTTTGGATGTAGGTAGTTGCCGCTGTAGATAAGTTGCATTGGACATAGGTTCACTTTCCTTTTGTTATCAGCACTTCAACAGGGACTTGGTTTGGCGAAGCGTAAAAGTTCGTCATCAACCCTGTTGCTCTGATTGTCACCCTCCGAGATAATATAAACAATTACCTACGAGGTAATAAGGATAGTAAAATGGCGAGCGCTTCAACCTCAACGCAATCAACTCCAAACCGAGACGCATCCTTTGGGAATCTGCTCAAACACTGGCGCAATCAACGCGGTTTGAGTCAACTCGATTTGGCTTTAGCTGGCAATGTCTCTCAGCGGCATATCAGCTTCTTAGAATCAGGCAGAGCTAATCCCAGCCGGGATATGGTACTGCAACTGGCGGCTGTGCTACATGTTCCTCTGCGCGATCAAAACATCATGCTCACGGCGGCGGGCTTTGCGCCGATTTATTCCCAAAGCGATTTATCAGCGCCTGAAGTTGAACCGATCCGCAAAGCCATAGAGTTTATCTTGCGCCAGCAAGAACCCTATCCGGCATTAGTAATGGATCGTTATTGGAATTTAATCCAGAGCAATACAGCCGCGCAACAGCTTACCAATTGGTTAGTTCATCCAGAGAAGCTGCAACACCATTTCTGCATCAACGGCAGGATTAATCTGATGCGGCTGATGTTTCATCCTCAAGGGTTCAAGCCGTTTGTGGGGAATTGGGAAGAAATTGCTAGCCATCTGATGCAACGGGTGTATCGAGAAGCGTTCGTCGATGGACATAGCGACGAATCTATGGCTCTTTTTCAAGAACTACAAGCTTATCCAGATGCCCCCCGCTTGTGGCAGCAATCTCTACCCCGCACCTGGCAACTACCCTTGTTGACGGTACAGTTTGTCAAAGACGGACTGAGCCTTAACTTATTTTCGGCGATCGCCACGTTAGGTACTCCTCATGACATCACGTTGCAGGAACTGCGGATTGAAAGCCTGTTTCCGGCAGATGAGGTGGCGCAAACCAATCTTGCAAATTTTTACAGGGATACACCGGCACCCCACTAGAGATGGGTACTCCCCAGAAAGCCGGGGCCGGTGGGCTAATATGGGCACACATATCGTTAGCGCACTCAATGCCGAAGTATTCCCCTGAAACAGTCGAGGCCATCTTAGAAACCATCCGCACAACGGGCAGCGCGTGAGCCGGTCGCCTAATGAGTGTCTGGTTGCTCGCGCGTCGCTTCGATATTAGGAAAAAGCCCTATCCTGATAAATCTTTGTTGATATTAAACACAGAACAAAATTACAAACATCAACAAAATGGTTACTAACAAGACACACATCGCCGTCTCTCTAGACCTGGGAACCAGCATTCCCAGCAGTGTACGTGCAGCAGATGCAAGCAACCTCGTTCTGAAAATTAGGCACGAAAACGAATTAGAAAAGGTACGGGCTCAAAATCAACAGTTGGTGGAATTTCGATCACAAGTTGAGGCCACGCAGGCTGCGAGCGAAAAGCTGAAGGTTCAACAGGTTCAACAGTTGGTGGAATTTCGATCACAAGTTGAGACCACGCAGGCTGCGAGCGAAAAGCTGAAGTTTAATGACAGGCGTTTTGGTAGCTACAAAACCTGGCAGTCATTCCGCATCCTGTCCTAGTTAGGTCGATCGCCAACTCTCTAGCGTCTGTCTCATCTCCTGACCTAGCAGTAGCACTTCTAAGTCCTAGATGGGTAAATTTGATTTCCTTGACCTAATTGCAACGATCACAGACGCTCTCGCCATTAAGACACCGTATTAGGGTCTGCTCTTAACCTGCCTTCATACCAACAGTTTAGCCGATTGCAAAGCGCGAGTCCGACAACAGCAATTTATGCAACTGCCAAGGCTGACATAACGGCTGCTACGCTGCCAATTTTTTCGCACTTCTGAAATTTGATTTTTAATTCAACTTACCATACCGTAACTTGACTATTAAGTCAATTCACTTGTTGTTAAAAACGCTAAAAAATAGCTAATTGTTGTGGAGCGCTAAAGTCAGGGATTTGCAGTATAAAGTCAGGCGTTTGCAGTATAAAGTCAGGCAAGTGCAGGTATTTGCAGGGGGTGCACTTTACCTGCAAATGCCTGTAAATATCCTGCAAATGCCTGACTTTTTCGGTCAAATTACTGCTTTTTTGTGCTCTTCGTGACTTTGCTTGTTGAGGCTGCTTTTGGCTGTTCTCAATCGGTAGCAAGCAATGGTTTTGCGATCGCAAACCATGATTAATGCGTGCAGAAAAAAAATAATACACCCTGATGAATGGGGCATCCTAGGTGTCAAGCGACTTGATTTTTACCCGATATCCAACTGTGCTGATTGCACGAACATTGCTCCTGCTGTTGTGGAGACCCTTGTGACAGCATCGGCGTCAATTGCCCCAACTGTCCCGATCGCACGCTTAGCGGAGCGAACCTCACTCGCTCTCTTGTAAACTAAATTTTATGCCTGATAGGAAGCTAGGAAAAAAAGTGAGGAACAGTCGTAGCAATAGCAATGTTGGGAGATATATTTATACCGATACCGGTAAAGGAAAGTTCCGGCTAAGTTTTCTGAAACTTATAGTGCGATCGCTCCTACCTACAACGGCTTCAAGCGGCCGGGGCGAGCGCTGTATTGGCTACATGGCGATTGCCCTTCAACGAACGCCTCGCAGTAAATTAAAGTCGCCACACCTTAATTATTCGCTATTCGCGAATATAGAATAAAGGAAACAATGCGCTCGCTCATCCGCTATGCTAAAACCCCAAGATATCCTTGCAATACTCAAAGTCCACAGTTGGGATTCAACGAACTGGACGTACAGTTCTCTCGCTCAAAGCTTGGGCATGAGCGCATCAGAAGTTCATGCTGCCCTTGAGCGTTCTGAAGCTGCGGGTCTGTATTATGGCTCCGAGCGGAAAATTTTGAAGCAAGCGGTGTTGGAATTCTTGGTTCACGGGTTGCGCTATGTATTCTACGCCCAGCCAGGCCCCCTCTCGCGGGGATTGCCAACTGCACATTCTGCTGAGCCGTTGAAAAGCAAGCTGGTTGCCTCACCGTCTGAGGTTTACGTCTGGCCTGACCCTCAAGGTGTCGTGAGAGGGCAGGCAATCGCGCCTCTGTACCGCTCAGTCCCCCAAGCTGCCAGTAACGATCCAGAACTCTACGCCTTGCTCAGCTTGATTGACGCTATTCGAGTTGGTCGGGTGCGGGAGCAACGTTTAGCCGCTAGCGAACTTGAAAAGAGGATCGTCGCTCTATGAATCAGCAGATATTCATGCTGGAAACAGTCGCCCGGATACTCTCTCAAGTACGCACTACCATCGTCTTCACAGGAGGAGCAACGATATCCCTGTATCTGGACGAAGTGGCTGCTCCTGACATTCGACCTACCGATGATGTTGATTGTGTTGTCGAAATCATGTCCAGAGCTGAATATTACAACTTCTCGAACTTGTTGCGAACCCTTGGGCTTCAAGAGACTACAGAATCAGGTGCACCCCTATGTCGCTGGCAGTATGAGGGCATTTCAATTGATGTCATGCCGTGCGACTCCTCTGTATTAGGGTTTTCCAATCGCTGGTACAGGCCGGGCATTGCTAACTCTATTCGCTACCAACTTCCAAGTGGTAGGCAAATCCTAATTTTTTCAACGCCTTATCTCCTCGCTTCCAAAATAGAAGCTTTCATGGGTAGAGGCGGGGGTAACTTTTATTTTAGTTCTGATATTGAAGACATTGTGGCACTGCTTGACGGGCGTTTTAGTTTGTTCGAGGAAGTGCAACAAGCTGACTATGAAGTGAAAGCATTTTTATCAGGATGGTTTCGAGCCGAGCTTGCAAATCTGTGCGAAATCGCGCCTGCTTTCCTCTCACCCGTTGCTAAAAATTCAGGTCGCACTCGCTTGCTCTTGCAAAGAATTGAAAGGCTGGCGATGGTAGTTTAGTAGTTAACTGCTAGCAATAGACAGCAGCGGACACTCGATCGAGGTAAGCCTTACACTCGCGAACAGCCTCAACGGAACGCAAAAACCAGATAGTCCAGCCTCAGCTTTATTGCTGGCATAGTGGGTACTACACTACAAAATCACTTCATAAATTTTAGCTACCTGCCAATTTTCTCACACTTGCTCAACTTGATTTTTTATTCAATTCCGATGCCACAACTTGACTATTAAGTCAATCCACTTGTTGTTAAAAACGCTAAAAAATTAGCTAATTGTTGCGTCAGCTAAAGTCAGGGATTTGCAGTATAAAGTCAGGGATTTGCAGTATAAAGTCAGGCAAGTGCAGGTATTTGCAGGGGGTGCACTTTACCTGCAAATCCCTGTAAATATCCTGCAAATGCCTGACTTTTTCGGTCAAATTACTGCTTTTTTGTGCAGAGACTGCCTTTGCTGGTTGAGGCTGCTTTTGGCTGTTCTTGATTAGTAGCAAGCAATGGTTTTGTGATCACAAACCGCACTTTTACGTGCAGGAAGAGAAATAATGCACCCTCCTTTTACGGAAGCCTAACCGTAAGGTCGGGTTTAATACTTTCTTTAGCTTTAATGACAACTGTAACTATTTGTACTACGATTTAAGCTGAATATTCTATAGCTCTAAGAAATTAGAGGGAGAAAATGCTTCAAAAGCAATTCAACAAGCTCATCACTTATTCAAGTGCGATCGCACCTAAATCCACTATTCTATACAAATAAAGAAAATTATACTCAGTCTCTACCTTAATAAACTGTCTAAACAGCCCTCTCCAATTGGGGGGGATAAAATCACCTGAATAGCGCTTGTCGATTACAGTTGTTAACTTGTATCTTGGTAAGAGGTTTTTACTGATTAAAAACTATGAAGACTTTACCGTCCGTCAAACCTAGAGAGCTGCTATCCAACCATATTCACATTCGCCTAACTGACTCTGACTACAATCAAATCAAAGCAAGAGCAGAGCAAGTAAATTTAAGCATGAGCGACTTCATGCGCCGTGCAGCTTTGAGGAGAACCATGCCACGCCCTCTAGCTGCATTTGACTTGAAAGCCTATCAAGTTTTGTGCAAGATTGATACCCAATTGAGGATTGCAGGAAACAACCTCAATCAAATTACTAAAGCTTGCAATAGTGCTGTGGCATTGGGAGAACCAGTTGTTGTCAATAAAGGACTCTTAGAAAGCGTACAGCAACTCATTCGAGAGAACCAAGCTACAATTAAAGCAATAGTTGCAAACCTTACCAATTCTACAGTCCGCTAATTTTTAACAAGCCTGAGAAATTGATGTAATAAACCTACTGCGAAACGGTTATGATTGGCAAACAAATTAAAGGTACAGGCTTTCGGGGCTGTCTGAACTACGTGCTGGGCAAAAAAGACGCCGCTCTAATTGGCGGTACTATGTGCGGACAAACTCCTGAAGAACTGGCTGCTGAATTTGCGATCGCCCGACAACTAAGACCTAACCTGAAAGTAGCAGTTTTTCACGCCACTTTATCTGTCGATAGCACCGAAAAACTAGAAGATTCTGAAGAAAATGACCAACGCTGGCTGGCGATTGCAGCCAACTACATGAAAGCGATGGAATTTGACAACAACCAATACGCAGTTGTCAAGCACAGCGATACACAACACGACCACATTCACATCGTCGCCAGTCGCATTTGTCTAGATGGAGGTGTCGTTGACGATAGCTGGGATTATTACAAAAGCCAAGAAACTATTCGCCAACTCGAACGGAACTACAGCCTGGAAACTGTTACACCCAGTTGGGAAACAGACAAACGAGCTCAGACTACAGGAGAACACAGGCAATTAAAAAGCAAGGGAAACCAGAGCGTCAGGGTGCAATTACAAGACCTAATTGATGAAGTTACCCAAGACAACCCAAGTATGCCAGAATTCGTTGAGCGGTTGCAGCAACAAGGCGTAGAGGTGCAAGTCGGATTGACTCGAACTGGAATCGGCTTGAGTAAAGGCATTTCTTACAATTTAGATGGGGTCGCTTTAAGTGGCACTCAGTTGGGTAAAGCCTACACTTTTTCTGGATTGCAGAAGCATCGAGGCGTTAGCTATGACAAAGGGCGAGATAACGCCCTAATTGAGGCTTTAATGCAGCCACAACACTTAGCTATCGCCCTCAGTGAGGCAGAGGAAACTGAGCTAGAGTCGTCACAATCCGAGTTAGTAGCAACCGCACCTGCAACTCCTGCAAGAGAAAATAAATTAGAGTTGTCACAATTCGAGTTAGTAGCAGGCGCACCTGGAACTCCTGCAACAGCAAATGAGTTAGAGTCGTCACAATCCGAGTTAGTAGCAACCGCGCCTGCAATTCCTGCAACAGCAAATGAGTTAGAGTCGTCACAATCTGAGCTAGAAACAACTACACCTGCAATTCCTGCAACAGCAAATGAGCTAGAGTTACAACTGTCAATCCTGCCTGAAAGGAATGAAACTCAGTGGCAAAAAGTGCGATCGCATCTAGCAGTCGAGTACAGTTTACCTTTAGAATTGCTCGATTTATTGCACTCTCATTCTTGGCTGTATGCCGGCTCAGAAAAGGCTGTCTTTACAGGACGGACGCTTGAGGGGGAACCCAGGCTCGCTTTTGTCCTCGATGAAAGAGGCAACTTTACTACAACCCATCCCCTGTCATCTGAAGCTGCTTTCTGGGTAGCCACTACCGGAGAAATTGAGCGAGCTGTAATTGCCTGTAACCCAATCGAAGCCCTTTCACTTTTGCTTATTGAACAGGATAACTCTACAACAGCACCACCCACAATTTACCTAGGAATTGAACGAGCTTCACAACTACCTATACAATTCTTACAAGAACTCGATAGCGTTATTATAGCGATTGCCGAAAATTCTCAGCTCGCTCGAAATGCGATCTCGTTGCTACCGGATGCAGAACTTGTCAATCCACCGTCAAGTTGGAATGATATCTGGATACAATTAATTGAACAAGAACAGCCAACTCATAAACAAAATCACCAACAGCATAAACCGCACACCCAAAACCTCGAACTGGATTAGTTATTGCCACTTAAAAATTTGATTTTTATTAAATAAAAGCGCTAGCTAACAAATTTCCTGGTTGCGACATAAATTACTGGGTAGTTCTGGCATCTCAGGGTTTTGATAACGGTGGGTAAACCGTTTTATCCCCCCAATTATTCTTACCAGGCAGGAATACCAATTACTGATATTGCTACCACTAATTTTGACAGCTTTTTTAACGTATTTATCAACTATTTTGGCGTAACTATTAAGTAAATTGAGGCCGTGCTTGCTCAAATAATTTGTGAGTCAACATGGGTAAAAATAAATTATTTATACATTTTATCGTACTCACTAACATTTACGAAAAAACAAATTTATGAGCGCTGTCGCGCCCAAAAATAAAGCATCGGAAAAAAAAATGGAACTATCGCAAACCTACACCTATTACTTCAATAATTTAACCTGCGTCCACCAAACAGAAAACGAACTGTACATCATGGGCAAGGAAACAACACTTGTACTGAATTTTCAACAAACAAGCTATCAAACGCTCGACAAAATAATCCACGCTCTGCGACTTGTGAGAGACAAAAAAGTCCAAGATCGAAAGTCAATTATTGAACAAGAACTGCTGGCATTAAACTTCCAATTCCCTCTCGAAAGCAACAACGATAGCAACAACGACAGCAACAACGACAGCAGCAATGGTAGCAGCAACGGCAGCCACAAAAACTGCGAGCTAAAAATCGACTGGTAATTCAATTATGCCGGAGAGACAAGTTTGTTTCTCCGGCAGCCAATAGCCAACATTAAAACCACATTCAAAAATGGCAAACACAATAGCAGGATATGTATATCTCCTGCACTTTGAGCAGCCGATATGTCCGACTCGTCCGTCTCAACACTATGTCGGCTGGACTAAAGATTTGGACGAAAGGCTTTATCAGCATAAAAAAGGCAGAGGGGCTAAGTTTTGCGGCGCAGCCCGAGAACGCGGAATAAAATTTGTTCTGGCAGAATGCTGGGTTGCAGACAAAAGTTTTGAGAGAACAATCAAGAGGCAAAAGAACCACAAACGCTTCTGCCCTATTTGCACAAATTTGGTAAACTAAGATAATGCAATGTTTGCAACACTGATGCTTGACCGGAACTGTTTTGTCCTACAAATGCGTGTAGGCGTGAACTATCGTTCTGTATCTTTGACCTACTTAATTCTCTCTCAAATCCTGGCTAGCTGGTTTACAGATTACTGCTACCATACCTCACACTTAGTAGTAACCGCCATATTAGTTTAAGCTGATTAAAAATTAGGAGCAGAAAATCCGATGCTCCCCAAGAATAGCCGCAAAAAGTTACCATTATTGGCAGCGTTCTTAATCTCGCAATTTATCCCTTGGTTCTTGAGTGCGATCGCGCTATTTCTCAGTTTATGGGTCATCGTACCAGCACCCACGCTGTTTCTGTACCCTTTGGCGGTGGGAGCACCAGAAATTAGTCCTTGGTTAGTCGGTATCAATGCGATCGCCCTTCTGCTGAACCGGCCCAGACGACATCAACGCAAAGTCTACATTATTTTACCGATTTGTAACCTGTTCGCCCTAATTCTGAGCCTGCTTCCCCTGATGCAATTCCCAGAAGCCAATGCAGCAATAGCTACCGAAATGCAAGCAGTTCTAGGAACAAACTATTTAGCAACCGTTCCTCAAGCTCTACGCGCGCAGCTACACCCTCAACCGTTTATCCTAGCAGATGCGTTCCGGGGAATTCCGATTAGAGAGGTTAGGATCGATCGGGCTATTGGATTTGCCAACCCTGACGGAGTTTCACTGCAACTAAACCTTTATCGGCCGGTGGAAATTGGCAAATATCCGGCGATTATCACACTCTACGGGGGAGCTTGGCAGAGAGGCAATCCCGATTCCAATGAGGAATTCAGCCGCTACATGGCCGCCCAAGGCTATTGTGTGGTTGCAATTGCTTACCGCCACGCTCCCAAGTATCGATTTCCTGCTCAGCTTGAGGATGTACAAGCCGCTCTTTCCTATATCAAAACTCATGCTGGTGATTGGTCCATCGATCTCGATCGAATTGCTTTGATGGGAAGGTCTGCAGGTGCCCATTTAGCAATGCTAACTGCTTATGATTCTAGTGTGCTTCCAGTTAGAGCAGTGGTGAACTATTACGGGCCAAACGACCTTATTGGGGGATACAATGACCCATCTTTTCCTGATGCGATCGACGTTCGAGCCGTCTTGCGTGCCTTTCTGGGAGGAACCCCAAACGAACTCAATGAGCTTTACCACCGGGCTTCCCCCATTAATTATATTAAACCCAATCTTCCCCCTTGCCTACTGGTTTATGCAGGTCGCGATCATATCGTTCAGGCTAAGTTTGGGCGATCGCTCTAGGAACGATTGCGAGCCACGGGCGATTCCCTACGGGATAGCTTCGCCGCGCGTACTATTTTGCTCGAAATTCCTTGGGCTGAACACGCCTTTGATGCAGTTTTTAATGGCCCTAGCAATCAACTTGCTTTGTATTATACAGAACCTTTTTTGGCTTTGGCTTTGAAATATTCCGATTACCAGCCAATTAAATAAAAATTGAAATTTTACTCATTTATGCTTAAATAAAGGCGCCTCAAACTGTCTTAATTATTGCCATAAATCTCTTCTGTTTAAAATCTTATAAATTCCAAAAACTACGCCAGAAAGGTTTTGTGGCGCTGCTGAATCAAAGTATTATTTTGCCTATACGTAATTAGGGCTGACTGAATAAAAACAGAAGGCAGACCAGATAAGGGTTTCAATCTTTTTGGGCTCGAACAAGTACAAGTTATAAGATAAGCGAGGTTCAAAACCCTTGGACTTTCACAGGGAAGTCTCTGGGTAAATTTGGGAATTAGGCAACGAACCTACTATTTTTCAAGCTGTCTAGTCTCAATACTTCGGACAGTTTTTGAATGAGAGCCTGAAAGTGCCATTCTACCGTTTGTATCCGAGCTTGACGAAAGCCTGAAACCCTCATTATACCGTTAGCGATAGAAAACTGTCCGAAGTGTTGTAGTCTCGTTTATCCACTCTGTACACTTTTTTAGCAAGCCCTAATTATAAGAGTGCTTACCCGTCACGTCAGCGGTGGGCAACTACGGGGTGATTGCCCCTACAAATTTAATACCCAAATTCAGCCACGCCAACCAAAATTTTCCTCCTTGTTGATAGATGGATTAGCCCTCGGGAAATGAGCCGCGTTCGCGGCTAACTCTCAGCCAATTCAAATCCCTTCAAAAATATGGATTTAACTCTCACCTTACAACATTTGTCTGGGATTGCTGTTCCAGAAGCTCAAAAATTAGCAAAACTAGGTCTTCGCACCATTGCAGACCTACTCTACTATTTTCCTAGAGAACATCTCGCCTTCAAACGCACTCGGATTGCTGAGACAAAAACAGGAGATTGCGTAACAATTGCAGGCAAAATTATCAACCACAGTATCTTCGACTGCCGTACTAAACCAGAACTTACATTACAAAAATGGATTGTCTGCGACCAAACCGGCAGAATAGTTTGCACTCAATTTTACAACCACAGCTATTACCAATCGCAACTATGGCGTTCCCACCAAGCCGAACTTTACAAACAAGGTGCTATTGTATTAGTGACAGGAAAAGTCAAACAAGATAGCTATGGTAAAACCATCAGCAACCCAACAGTTAAAGTTGTTAGCTTTGAAGATGCTAAAGCCAGCACGACCTCTATTGTACCAGTTTACCGCTTAACTAAAGGCATAACTAACGAGCTAGTCCGGCATTGTATTCGTACAGCACTTGACTGTGTTGGTTTTATTGAAGACCCGCTGCCACAACGACTTCGCAAACGTTTTGGGTTAATAGCTCTCCAAAAAGCTATCGCACATATTCACTGTCCCCCAGACAGCAATACCCTCGAATCTGCCCGCCACCGCTTAGTGTTCGATGAATTTTTCTACTTGCAATTAAGGCTATTGCAGCACCGATATACCTTGCAACAACAGCCAGGATACTCCCTAAACTCAACAGGAAAACAGCTCAGAAAACTTTACAAGAATTTACCTTTTACCCTAACCAAAGCACAGCAAAGAGTCATTGCCGAAATTCTGTCAGACATGAGCAAACCAACTCCGATGAATCGCTTAGTACAAGGAGATGTCGGTGCCGGCAAAACAGTAGTAGCAGCAGTCGCCATCCTTGCAGCAATTCAATCCGGTTATCAAACAGCACTAATGGCACCGACTGAAGTGTTAGCCTCCCAACACTACCGCAAACTCAGTGAATGGTTTGAGCCGCTGGGATTGTCTGTAACGCTGTTAACAGGCTCCACAACAGCTAAGATTCGTCAAGAAATTGCCAAAGGATTAAACTTGGGGCTTCTTCCCTTGCTAATCGGTACTCACGCACTGATTCAAAATACTGTAAGCTTTAAGAAACTGGGTTTTGTGGCGATCGACGAACAGCATCGATTTGGAGTTCAACAGCGGCTCAAGTTGCAGCAAAAAGGCATTAGCCCTCACATTCTGACAATGACCGCCACACCCATCCCTAGAACTTTAGCCCTGACACTGCACGGCGATTTAGACATCAGCCTGCTGGACGAACTGCCACCGGGGAGAGAGCCAATTCAAACTCAGCTATTTACGAGTAGAACTCGCCACAAAGCTCACGAAATAATTCGACAACAAATCCAACTGGGCTATCAAGCCTACATCATTCTGCCACTTGTCGAAGAATCTGAACGGCTTGACCTCAAAGCCGCCATTGAGGAGCATCGGTACTTGAGGGAAAATATTTTCCGCAATGTCAATATCGGGCTGCTACACGGTCGCATGAATTCCGCCGAGAAAGAAACAGAAATCGCCAACTTTATTGCCCATAAAACTCAAATTCTCGTCTCTACGACGGTTGTTGAAGTCGGAGTTGATGTCCCCAATGCCACAGTCATGTTAATCGAACACGCGGAACGATTTGGCTTGTCACAATTGCACCAACTCAGAGGCAGGGTAGGACGGAGCACGGCACAATCTTACTGCTTGTTGGTAAGCGATTCCAAATCAAATAATTCTAGAGAGCGGCTCAAGATAATGGAAACTTCGCAAGACGGCTTCTTTCTAGCAGAAATGGATTTGAGATTGCGAGGGCCAGGTCAGGTATTAGGAACCCAGCAGGCGGGACTGCCAGAATTTGCCAAGGCTGATTTAATCAACGACCAGGCCATACTAGAGCAAGCTAGGAAAGCAGCACAGTTGGTAGTCGCAAAAGACCCCACTCTGGAAAGGTGGCCCGAACTTTCACAAGAATTGTTCGGGCGACAGCAGGTTAACAAACTCGATGCAGAAGCAGCACTTAACTAATAACCTGTTGTGCATCTAGATTAGACTTGAATTGCCTAAATCTTTGATTAATAGGTTAACCGCAGATTCAAGACAGCTCAACGCAAATAAACGCAGATAATTTCCTGATTGAAGAGCGAATAAATGCAATGCAACTCTATTGTCTATGGTGCAATACGCTTGGGTTAACGCTCTCTAACGAATTCTATCTCTGTTACGATTTTATGGCAATATATGCATCTTTTAAAAGTCAGATTGTTCTTAACCCAAGCATATTGGTCTATGGTGTTCGAGGGAGAGAGGATTTGACAATTTTTGAAGGTCATTGAGCTCTACAATTTAAATGCAGTACAACTTACTAATTGCATAAATAGTTGCAACTGAGTGTTGAGTTTTATGATTCTACTCAACACGCAGTTGCTTGTGCATAAGTTCTGTAGCTACTGCTTTTGCCAGCGAGCATCTACCCCTCGCCCCCGACATTGCAAACGCCCAGCATCTCTCTCCCGGCGCAATAAACGGCGAATTAAATCAATGCCCACTGTCGGACACCTTTCCTGCAACCCTCTAATTGAACTGCGGGTATCCCTTTTTTCCTGGTTTCTTGGCGAAAGCAATTAGCCCAAAAACGTTGGATAGCAAAAATGGCACGTTCGGCAGAAGCCTGACGTGCCATCGAATTAAGCTTACCTGCCCATTCAAACTCTTTTGCCATAATGGCGCATTGTTTGTACAGGTCAACTAACTTAACCCCTTGATTCTCTGTCCAATACCTAAGAGTTTTATTTCGGACAAATTGAGCCGTCCTAATCATCTCGTCAATGACTCGGTATTGCTTCCCTTTGGCTTTCAACTTAAACTCTAATGTTATCATTCAAATATCTTACCGTATTACGAAACACTATGTTTACAAAATGCGTATGTTTAATCATTCTTTACACTTTATAGAAACTAAAGCCGTCCTAGAAGGACGGGGCTTTAAACCCAATTTTTCTGATAAAATAAACCCTGTACTAAAAGGAATGTGGGTATAATTGGTGTGAATTGTAGTTAGCACGTCCCGATAACCCGCAATTTCTTGTTCTGAACTATCGCGCGGCGTTGTTTTTTCAGTTACTAATTTCTTAATCCGTTCTAGCGGCACAGTAATTCCTTCAATGCGGTTAGAAGATTCGGTACTCTGAATAACCGCAGCTTGGCGCAAAGTGCCTAAAACTTGTGGCGCTTGTTGCTTAAATAACTCCTGCTTTCCCTTGTACTCTCCAACTAAGCGAATCGTTTGCAAAAGTCTTTGGTTGAGTTGTTGACTTTCAATGAACCCCTCTTCAAATGACAGCATATCTATTTTATCTCCTTTGTATTAATTATAAACATTTATCGCAGTCAATAACTCGGATATTGCGTGTGCTTAATCAAAACTTTGAAAGCCGATCGCAAGCAGAACCGACACCAAATCCAGGTAAATAAGTAAGGCGATAGTTGCTTTTAGCCATAGCCCTTGCCTCTCTTGTTGTCCAAGGTTTGACGCTCAGCAAATCGGGTTGAGTTTCCAGTTGCTTTAAATAAGAGCGATCGCCCGTTACAAAGGCGATCGCAATCGCCAGGAATTTACAGCAGCTCAAAGGAGCCTGAACCACCTGCTTTTCAGTAAACCTAACCACAATCCAATTCCACTCTAAGAATAATTGATTGCGGCGCATATCCCTGTCAGCATCGCAACAGTGAGTGGGCTTCTTAGATTTGCCAGCATAAGGTTCATCAATCTCGACATCAATTCCGAGTCCAGATGGAGTGTGAATTACAGTAAAATCTGCTGAATAGCTCCTCTGAGATAACGGAATTTTAAACTCTGCTGCTTGGACAACTTCCTCGAAATATTGCTGTAAGTATTGCAAAAAGCGTTGTTCACTCACTCCTTGCCGAGCTTGAGATGTGCCATTAGGACTAACCCGAAGTGACATCAAATCCTTGAGCGCTCGATTTCTGTGATGTAAGTCAATTTTTACACTTTTAAAAACTGTCTGCAACCCTTCTTTTCCTAGCTTAAAACTAGAAAATTCCTGCTGTTGGTTGGATAATATCTCTTGTTGGTATAATATCTCTTGTTGGGATAATCTTTTTTGTTGGGATAATATCTCTTGTTGGGATAACATCTCTTGTTGTTTGTACTCAAGAACTTGCTGCTTATACCTGGATACCAGCTTTTGGCGACAACCAAACACATAACTATAAGCAGCCGCAATTAAACATGAATAAGCAGCTACTACCAACAGCATTTCCCACCACAGCCAACCCCAAGAAATAGCTAATAGCGGAAGTGCGATCGCACCATAGAGCCAAAACACCCAAATTAACCACAGCAACTTGACAGGTAACACCACAGGTGGTTGAGGCGGAGTCAGCAAAACAACAGGTTGCTCGAATTGTTGAGTTTCTTGAAGTTGGGATGAGGTGGCACAACTAGAAGTTGCCTCTGGCAAAGGATATTGATGGCAGAATTGCATTACCACTTTTGGGTAAAAAACTATAGGATAATTCATAACTTTAAATACTCCTTTTTTTAAGAGCGCGGTCGCGCTATTTTTAAGAAAGTTTTTTGAATTGTATGCAAAAAATCACCCAGTCAAACTCACAAAATTTAACTCATTCTCAACCAGTTAGCAAAATTCAAAAGGACAAACAAATCTCTCTTAAATCCGACCCGGAAACAATGGCTGCGCTTACTCAACTCGAAGAACGCCGCGATTATTATCACACCTGCATCAACGGAGGATACTAAGCATGAATTTAGCCACAGCGACGCTTGCTCAAAGTTCAATAACTGCGGCTCAAGTTTGGCATCAACTAGAATCTGCAGAAAGCTCAGAAGAAATCGACCAACTGCTGCAATCCCTTTGGCAAACCCAAGAAACCCAGGAACTCGCTGTTGATGCCCATGCCGACTTAGCCGACCAAATTGATGCCGAAATTGCAGGAATTACAGCGCGAATGCAGTATTTGATAGAACTGCATTCAAGAGCTCTCAACAAACTCCAGGGGTGGAGAGAGCGCTTAGACAAAACCGTTCTCTACTTCAACGAGTGCGGCGTGTTAACTTCCGAAGTTATTGGCAAACACCGCCGCATTACTGTCAAGGAAAATCCGCCTACCTGTGAAGTTTTGATTGACCCATCTCAACTGCCAGAACCCTATCGCCGAGTCGAAACAAAAATCGTAATTTCTGCCGACAAAAAGGCGATTTCAGACGCTTGGAAACAAGGAATGCCTGTAGATGGCACTAGGGTTTTTCGCAAGCGCAAAGTGGTTTACAGCTTGCTTCCCGGTAACAATTTGCACTCTCTTCAAGCCAACCAGACGCTTGAGAGTCGTTCTTCGGATAAAACGCCGTCCAAAAAACGGCGTTAGCCATCTCTTCAGGTGTCAGGAAGGCCTTGATTTGACACCTGAATTATTAGACATATCCGAATTAGACCCCTCCGAATTATACCATTTATGAAAAGTCATGCAACAGTAGCAACAGTAGGTTGATTTCGTGAAATAAACCCAACGATGCAAATTGTAGCAAGACTTTTTAGAAATGGTATTACAATGTGACACGTTTGTTTTGTAAGAGCGAAGACTTAATTTCGGTCGGTATCTCTTATAAATCAATCCAGTATTGAGGGTTCTCCACTTGTTCTTCGGTGACGTTGAACAACGTTGATGCTCTACCTTTAATAACCCCGTCAGCATCAAAACTCAAACCGCCAAACTGCTGACTGTTTTCACCTTCTCCAAAAGCAACGCGAGCAAGTGCATCGCTATCGCTATCAGAGAAATAATCCCGTTGGCTTTCCATAGCCGTAGTTGTGCGAACTACTTTCACTTTTTTTCTCCACATTGGGATTGTCATTCTGATTGTAACACGCTACTTCTTTCTTCTAAACCCTCCAATTGGAGGGGGAGAATATCACTCAGTAGCAGGAATTTGTGAAGTAACAACCTTGTCAAAATCGGGACTATTACTGTGCGTAAGTCCTAAAAATGTAAAAACTAGGATTCAGGAGCTAATCAATGAGCAGAAGAAAACTTACCCCAGAATATCGCTCCACAGAATGGGTAGCTGGGGAAGGACTAAAAATCCCAGTCTTTGATATGTCCTTGGCTGACGGTAGAGCAAAGGGGCGGTACCAAGCTGAATCAGAAGTGCTGCGTAACTCCCTGCTTGAACTGCTTTTTGAACCTGAAGAATTAGCATCCCTAACCATCGTTAAACCAGACCAAAATGATAGCAGCTTCGACCCTTTGAAAAACATCGATTTCGGAGATGGTATTACCAGAAGAGTAGCTTTCAGCTCCGGCAAAAATGTGTACTTTGCAGACATTGAACTCTCAACCCAACTGTTGAGCGTATTCAAAACCCAACCCGACCACGCCTGTCGCTACGGCTCACTGCTAGTTAGCAGTTGCAACCAAGGAGCCAAATTGTTAGATAGCTCCCTTGACGGCGAAACCTTGCGAGTCAAAATTGTTGATTCTCAAAGCGATGACGAGAGTGAAAAAGCGAAAGCTCATAAGTGGCAAACCGGAGACTGTCACGGTAAAATTTCACCGGCACTAGCCCAACAATTAGGAGGGAATTACAACCGACCTTTTCAATTCAGATTTGCCTGGATGCAGGAATGGGGACAAGAAGACTGCCACACTCCAGAAATTAGCTTTCTTGCCAAAGGAACGCTGTTGCCTGATGCTAATTTAACCTCCGACTTGGATTATGATATCATTATGGATCGCTCCTCTATCAAAGGAGTTGCTAAAGAGCAATTAGCTGAACTTATCCCCTGTGGCGACTACGAATTTCCCAAAGCTATACTGGGAAATCGAGGCAACGCCCAAGTAACTGAATACGAAAATTCCTGGCAATTTTCGATTTGGTATTCCGAAGCAGCTATTGGGGCTGACATAGCCACACCGACCAAAATTGAAGCCCAAAAGCTAGCGGACTTGCAAAATAACCGGCTGCAACTTGCCAAATACTTAGTGGAGCAACACGATAAAAAAACTGCTTTTCAATCTAGCCTTCACGAAGACAGCAGCGGATTAGAAGACGAAACAGATGAAAAAGCCCAGCGCAACGAATCCCGGCTAATTTCAATTTTGAGGAACGACAAACTCGGTCAACTCCTCGACTTTCCCAAAGTCGTCGATTTCATGCAAGAACAACTGGCTAAAAAGTGGAAAGACTTAGCAATTAAGGGAGCAATTCATCATGGTTCAGCAATGGCTCAACCTTGTGAAAACCTCCAACCCGGTACAATTGTTGCCCCCCACTTGCGACACGGCACAGAAGTCATCGTTACCCGATACCCAATTGTCAGTAAAGATAACATCCGCCGCTACACAGTAGACAACAAAAGCCATCGCGCATTAACGCAATACAAAGGGTGCGTTTTCATTCGCTCCGACCAAGCCATGCAGCATCACCAATGCGATTTTGATGGCGATCAATTAGTGATTACGCCTGCTTCCCGAATGCCGAATATCGCCTCTGAAACCAGGCACGCTAATCAAGAGAATGAGTACGATGCAGTTGAGAAGCGAGAGAAAGTTGACTACACTAAAGCTACCGATAGTGATGGCGATCGCAAGTATACCAAATTGCGGCAAATTGCCGTAGCGATCGCCCAAAATAAAATCGGCTGGGTGGCTACCTTAATCGGGAGAGTGCAATCGTCAGCAGCAGAACCGGGACAGCCAGAAAGTTTATTCAATCAACAGAAGCGGCAGCTTCTTGGAAAGCTGTTTGATGCCCTGCAAATTGAAGTGGACAGTCCCAAAAGTGCTACTCGTACAGAAGACCACCACCCCACCTTGTTGTCCAAGGCTAAGCAGTGGTCAGAACAGCACCCAAGCTACCTATTTGACTACAAAGACGACCCCAGGCTTTACAAAACGGTGCCATTACCTATAGGAGACGGCACCGCTATCAATTGCATCGCTAAGGAGGCTGTTAATCCAGAGTGGGAACCGACTCGTCTAAAAAGCCGCCACCGCGACGAATTTCGCTACTTGTTTGAGTCTCCTTCTGACTTAGATGAGCGAGAAAAATGGGAGAAATATTATGTCAGGTGGGCACAAGATATTAAGGAACGCTATCGAGAAAGGATGGGCGAAATTCACTCGGAGTGCGGCGGCGATTCTAAGGCAATTAAAGAAGCAGTCAGCAAGTTATACGAGAGCTTAAGAGCCGATGTAACTGAAGCTTGGACTGACCCTGAAGAACGGTTTTTAGCTGCTAGTGCTATGTGGCACGTCGAAACCGCAAATCCCAACTTAGAAGTCCCTCGCAAAGCTTGTAAGGAACTTTCTCGCCAACTGCTGATTGAATTCAACCTTGAACCTGAGTACGAGCGACTCCACGAAGCAATGCCAAAAGACACTTACGTTCTGAGTGTCCCTTTCGAGGAATTTGAACGGGACGGCAGCAATAAAACTGTCAGGGATAAGAAGCGACAGCCAGTTGGCAAAGACTTAGCTGGACATTGGAAAGAATTGTTAGACAGCAAAGGTATTAAATATGAAGCAACTTTGCATCCGAGCCTGCCAATGGTCAATTTTGCCTTAATTGAACCCAGCGACAAACTGGTGGGAATTCTTGAGAAGAAGTTTTGCGGAAATGTCAACGACATCGACAGTTTAGACTTAACTTACCGCGATGGTCTTGGTCGCACCAAAGATGTCAGTTCACGCATTGTAGCTCCTGCTGATTATACTTGGCTTGAGTCCCAAAACCAAACACCTAAAGCAGCATTGGTTCTCAATTTGTTTACAGATGAAATTTGCCAGCAATTGCAAAGCTTTCAGTTTGACAGAGCTGAACTGATTGGACAGAAGTACAATGACTTGAAAGATGTTGACTTTAGCCGTCCCAAATGGAGGCAGAAAACATTGACTTTTGAGGTGGGTTCTGTTAGCGGTAGCGGTTCGAGGCGCGACGGCAGCCCTATTGTCCTCCTTGACGGACAAGAATTAGCCATGTTCTCTGCTAATTCACCTAAATTGCCGATCGGCACTACCTTTGAGGCCACTATTGAACCCTCGCCTAAAGGCAGCGCTCTGATCTTAAACATCAACCCTAGCTCTGTGCAACTAATTGAATCAGTTGAGGAACTTTCAGAAGTCGTACCAACTCCTTGTCAAGGGCGATCGCAATCCGTATCGCCAACTCCTTGTCAAGAGCGATCGCTTGTATCGCCAACCCCTACCCAAAACAAACCACCGTCTCAACCCCAAGACATTGCTGCCAGCCCCGCCCACCTCTCACAATTGCTGAAAGATGCGATTTCTGAAGCATATAAGCAAACTGGAGAAACTACAATCCCTGTGGGAAACTGGACAGCTTTTATTACCCAATCTCGCAACAATGTTAGGTGTTTAGTCAGAGATGAAGCTGATAATCCGGTCTTAGCTGCTGACTTGAAAACAGGTCAAATAATTAAGAAGCTTTCTGAAAACAACAGCTCTCAGTTTATCAAATACCTCAGAGAGGTTGATGTTGAATTAGCTTCTACATCTTCAAAAAAAAGAGATGCAGATACACAACTTTAATATCAACTACCGCACATCTAAGAGCGGGTAGGTGTGAACACCAGGAAAGCTCGTTGACCGAACAGTTAGTTTTTTAGTGAGTTTCAAACAGGGGATAAGCTGTCGCGCCTTTAAATTGTATACTTCAATCTTTGTGGGAAAAGCGTCAAAGTCTCTCCCCCTCTCTCTTTCTCCCCCTCTCCCCCTCTCTTTCTCCCCCTCCCCAACCAACAGATACTTTAGATGCGTAGCAGCTTAATTATTAGTGGGCGACGATTCCCCCTCCGATTGGAGGGGGTCACTTTAACTCCCCAAAACCGCACTTTAGAGTGAAGTCACTAGCCATACTGCTCGAATTTCATGGGAAATATCCACTCACCCCGCCACAAAGATTATGCCCACAAAAACAGCATCCCGAAGCCGAAGCCAGGGAAATTACATCACCCCTAACACAGCCGAGGGCAAGAAAATCCTCAACTACCTAAGAAATCGCTGCGAGAAAGCTTTAGATTACTGCCTGGAAAACGGACTCACCAGCGTAGAAGATTTTGCCGATGCAATTGAAGAACTAACGGAAGCAGACGGCAAACCTGGCATTAGCGTGGAGGTCAAGCACAACGGACTCGTCCTCAGTTTGAGCGATCGACCCGAGTACGGCTCTACCACAGGAAAGTACATGATGGAGCACTTGGGAGAGCCGGACGACAACCGATTTACTAAAACAGGAATTGAAGCATTACTCGATTCGCCTCGAACTAAAACAAGGTCTAAGAAAGACAATTTACTAGATGAATTGGAGGATGAAGAACCCTCCCCGCCTAAATCTCAAACTGCAACTAAGTTTAAAAAAGACGATTTGCTAGATGAGTTAGAGGATGAGGAACCCTTGCCCCGAGCGAAATCTAAAACCAATACTAAATCTAAAAAAGATGAAATAAAAACTTGGGAGGATGACGAACCCTCAGACACTTCTAAAAACAAAAATAGACATCGAAAAGATGACCTAGAGGAATTGGAGTCGGAGGAACTACTGCTTAAATCTAAACCCTTAACCCGCTCTCCGAGAGATGAACTAAGTGAACTAGATGAGTTTGAAGTCAAAGAACCTCAACCTAAAGCTAAGCCTCAAACTAAAAGCCACCTTAAAAACTCTGAGCGAGAAGATTTGGAAGACGAAGAATTATCAGCTAAATCCCAAGCCAAAAGAAAACTTCAGACAGATGAAGCGGTAGAAGTTGCTGAATCCTTAGCACGCACACCTTCAAAAACCCGAACGAGCCAACAGCGACCTCAAGGCAAAAAATCAAACGACCAGAACATCGATAGTATCCTCGATGCTGCTGTACAAGTTAGTGGTAGAACAGCCATTTCTGGAAGTGAGGTAGAAGGTACAACTGTCAGCGGCCTGAGCACTCAAGTTGCGGTTCTCGCTACTCTGATGGGGAAAAAAGCAGCTTCTCAAATTATAGAAGCTGCTCTTGGGGCTGGAAAAGAGCGCCAAGTTGCCGGTATTGTCAAAAGGCTCCAAGCTCAAAGCCAGCGGGCTGACTCGCTCTCCCAGCGAGTTACCAACTTGGTTGAAGCGGATTCAGTTGCAGATGCAATGGTCGAATCCGAAGCTTTACCGATAGCTGAACCGGAGCCAGAACCGGAACAAAACATCTTACCTGAACCGGATGCCGAATTTGTGTCAACACCCGGTATGCTCTTAGCTAAAGCTGTTAGCAAAGTTCACGGAAAAGTTGATAAAATTTCCGGCAGTGTGAGAGACAACACTTCTGAAAAAACGGCTGCTATTAAGATTGACACAGAGGCGAGTTTTGAAGAACAACTCGTACAAATAAATGAAGCACTCAACCGACTTGAAAAGCGACTCGATACCCTAGAAGAGCGAATAGAAGCTTTAGAGAACAAACTTTCTCTTCAAAAAAGCGAGACAGGCGTTCAAGCTGGCGATGCAAAATTAGAACCGCCCGACAGCTCGACTCCATCCCTCAGCGACCAATTCGTACAAAACGGAACAGAAATAGGTGAAAAAATTTCATTAGAATCAACAATCCCAGCTAGCAGCGCTAACGCTACTGCTAAAAAAATCACTGTGACAGCCCAAAATCTTACTCAGGACTCCCAACTTGCAGCAACACTGGCAAAAATTTACAGCCTAGCTGAAGAAGAAGCAAATGCGGAAGGCCTTGCATTAGAAGACGGGGTTGATTTTGGACAAGCCAAACTTTATGTAACAAATTTTGACTCCTCTACCGCTGTCAGCTTAAAAACTAAGGAAGGCGAGGAACTGTTTTCAGCAGTACAGGATAAAACTGGAGAATGGGAAGTTACAAACGACTTCCTGAAACCTGAAGAAAAAGAAGAACTCGACCGCTTAAAGATTTTTCAACAAGCTCTCAACCAAGAACGTTTAGCTGAAATGGTAAAGAGAAGCAATCAAGATGAAGTGAGCTTTACCGATTCCCAAGGCTCGCGCCTCGACTTTGAAATCGAATTCAGCGATAAATCAAAGTCGAAGGGTACTGTCAAAGGCTTTAACTCTCACAGTGAGATAGTTTTTGAGGCTAGCCTCCAAAAAGGTAATGTTGAGGTACTTTTGTGCGACATTCCACCAGAAGTAGTAGAAAATCTCCTATCCCAACAGCAACTTGCTCAAAACCAGAACTCCAACAAGCAGGAAGCGAGAAAAACTGAGACCGAAATGGAAATTTGAAATAACTTTTTTCACTTGCACCCTCCATTTGGAGGGGGTCACTCTCACTGTATAAAATCACCTTTTTTGGCGATTTTGCAGGGATTAGATGCAACTTAAATTAGCATTAAAGCACTAAATTTATCGAGATAGTGACATGGCTACTTACTTAGACCAAACAAGAAATGAACGAAACCGCAACTCATTATCACGCTGGTTAAAACAACAGAAAATCAAACTGGGCGACATTCCCTTCATCGGCATTTGCCTGGCCTCACTCATCTACTTCAGCCTTCACGACCCGCTCTTAATTGCAACTTTAGGCTGCTCCAGCATAGTCTTTTTGAGTTTGTGGCACACCGCTAAAGCAATTCCAATTGTAGAGCGATATATCGGCTGCAAAATTCGATTTTGGCACGTTGCTACTGCCATCATTACCTCCACTGCACTGTGCTCCGTGCTCGATTCCCCCGCCAACGCCATCTTCCTCTCCGGCTTAGAAGAATTTATGACTGAGCTAGCAGAAGGAGCGGCTTCCGCAGGAGGTGAAGCTATTGATGCCGAAGTCATCGAACTGATTTTCAACTTAATTCGCGGAGCCTTCCTTTTGTTAGTAGCAGCCGCGTCTCTTTTTGCTTACAACCAAGCGCAGCAAGGCAATGACTGGCGACCAATTGTGACTCAAGTTGCCTTAGCTTTTGCCATTGTAATTGCCATTGACGTAATAACTTTCCTCTTCATTGGCAATGGCGGTGGCGGAGGTGGAGCTTAATTATCCAAAGGGGAAGGGTTTGTCTTCCCACATCTCAACCTCAAATCTAAACCCTTTAAATTATGCTCAAAGACCCAGATAAAGACTTTATTTCCGTCAACAAAATTCTCGGCAAACAAGCCAGCATCGGCATCATTCCAGCGGAACAGCTAATTCCCTGGATGCTAATCACTGTAATTTCCTACATCCTCACCAACGGCCTATTCAGCTTAGGAATGCCTTGGTTTTTCATCACTACTTTCTGGCTAATTGTAAGCTGGTGGCTCCTGACAGGTAACAAACCTCACCTTTTTGTAGACAGGTTTAGACCTCCGCCGGGGAATGAGTGGTACAACGGTAATCTTTTATACCTTTCTCCCGTTCCCCAACACCGACCAAACCCGATTCGCCACCGAATCAGCGATTCACAAGTCCGAGTCAAACTTAAACCCAAAGTTGCTCCCAATCAACACGGAGGTAACAGCCGACTTATGCCCTTCCAAAACTACCAAAACCTCCTGTGTTTAGTCACTATCAAAAAGGATGGTCGAGAAGTTTCTGGTTACTTACTAAATGAAGGCAGTCAATACCAAATTGTATTCGGATTCGAGACGGCTGGCTTTCACAACATTCTCTACCGCCATGAAGTAAACAATGCAGCCGCCGCCTTAGAAGAGGGGCTAAAAGATATTCCCCCAGGCGAAAAAATGACCTTTCATACCGGCTGCTACAGCAGCGATTGCCTTCGCCAGCAACAGTTAACTGAATTGGCTGACAACTGTCACCTCAAACCCATTTCTGTACTCGTTCGTAACGAACAGAAACGCATTCAAGAACTCAACTTAGCAGGCACCCGACAACTGTGGAACCAAACTATTTTCTGCACTTGGACATTCAACGCTCAATCTGGCTCCAAATCCAACGACCCTCTGAGTAAATTCATCAATGGAATTATCAACACAGCCAACAGCATTGCTGCACAATTTACAGGCAACGAACGCATCTACTCTGAACGCTTTTACAAACAACTGCTACTCGACGCTTTCGAGCAAGGCTACATCCAATGGGAACTCTTACTAAACACCAAAATTGGACTGGAAATTCAACCCATGAATGCCCAAGCACTATGGGGCTGGCTGTGGCAAAAATTCAACAGCGCACCCATACCCCCTATCCCCCAACTTCTCACCTTAAAAGAAACCGCATCCGACTACAAACTCACCGAAACCATCAACAGTCACAAACACGCCTGCACCATTTTAATTGAAGGTATGAGCGGTCGTTCGAGCTGCCCGGAACACAGAAAAGCTAGCTCACGCATTTTGCTCCCCGGCAGAAACGCAGAATGCGGCGTGCTAACAATGGAAGAGGGCCCCGGCGGCTGGCTCAATACTAGAGAGCAACTGCAATGGCTGTGGAAAATTATGAGCAACAGCTACGTCCGCGATACTGAAGCCGTTGTCGAAATTAGCGCCGCTCCCAACTTTATTATTCAAGACAACTTAGCAAGGCAAGCTAAACAATCTAAAACTGCCAAAAAACGCGCTTTAGAAAAAGGTCAAGGTCGCGATGTAGGAGCCGAAGTCAAACAGGAAGAATCCTTTGAAGCCCAGAAAAAAATGTACAAAGGTGCAAGAGCAATTCACGCTGCTGTCACCTTCTTAGTCTACCGACCAACGCCGGAGCAACTAACACACGCTTGCCAAATGCTCTCCCACAGCTTCGGCTCTGCCAAGGTATTAAGAGAGCGCAACATTGCTTGGCAACTGTGGCTAGAAACTTTGCCCATTACTGTAAGCTGGCTGTTGCACAGCAGTTCGCTAATTAACGAACGCCGCCTCACCTTAGACACCGAAACTGTCCCCGGTATTTTGCCCTTAACTGCTGTAAGGGACATCGACTCAAAAGGAGTTGAATTCATCACCAAAGGCGGCAAACCCGTGTACGTTGACCTCATGCACAACCAAACCAGCCGCGCTGTCATAACAGGCGAGTCTGGTTCCGGTAAAAGTGTTTTGGGATGGCGATTTGCAGCCGATGCAATAGCCGCTAATATCCCAGTAGTCGGTATGGACATCTCAGCAGGAAGCGGCAGTACCTTTGAGACAGCAGTGAAACTGTTAGGCGACGACGGTGCGTACTACGACATCACCTCTGGCAGCTCGAATCTACTCGAAATACCCGATTTGAGGCGTTTTGACAGAGAAGAGCGATCGCGCCGACTAGACCAATGGAAAGAGTTTATCAGAAAAGCGCTGACTATTATCAGCATGGGCAAAGTCCGCGACCCAAAATTAGCGCAGCGAGTCGATGCCATTTTGCTGCTAACTCTGAAAAAATTTCTGGAAGACCCAGACATTATCGAGCGCTACAATACTGCCTTTGAAAAAGGCTGGAAATCGACCGCGTGGCAAGAAATGCCAACCCTCACAAACCTCCTGAAATTCTGCACAAAAGAGCAACTAAACCTACAAAACTTTACCGACTTCGACCGCATTGCCATCAACCAAATTATCACTCAATGCAACGCATTACTAGCCTCACCTTTAGGGAAAGCAATTGGCAGACCGAGTACATTTTCACCCGAACCCGCTGTTAAGTTTTTTGCCCTTAGCGGTCTGGGCAACGAACAAGACCAGTATTTAATGGCTATTAACGCCCACGCTGCTTGCATCCGCAACGCACTTTCTCACCCTAAAAGCTTATTTATCGGAGACGAACTTTCGATTTTGTTTAAAAAAGACGGATTTGCTGAAGTAGTAGGCGAACTCTGTGCAGTGGGTAGAAAAAATGGCATTTCAGTGCTCTTGCTATCCCAAGATATCGACAGTATTTGCGATTGTAGTGCGGGAACTATGATTATGCAAAACATGGTGTATCGAATTACCGGAAGATTGACATCAAACGGAGCCACTTCTTGGATCAAAAATTTGGGATATCCGGCTGAAATTATTAGCCAGAATGCCACAGAAGCTTTCCTTCCCAGAGCTGCCGACCTTTATTCCAATTGGCTAATTGAAAAAGGAGGTCGTTTCTGGCAAAGCCGATACTATCCAGGCGAAATGATATTAGCAAGTGTGGCTAACAATCAAGCTGAATTGATGGCTCGCGCCCGAGTAATGGCTCAATATCCCAATACGTTAAAAGGGCAACTGCTAGCACTCAAACAATTTGCCTCTGAATATGTACAAGCCGTTAAAGAAGGGCGTTCATTAACCCATATTGGCAAGAATGCAGTCACTGATATCAATGGACACAAATCCCCTCAAGACCTTATTGCTAGCTAGACGGAGAAAAACCGATGAAATCACCGAAATTTCTTGTCAAACTTGCCCTCGGCATTCCTGCAATTTGGCTGAGCTTAATACTAAATTCTGTTGAAGCAAAAGCTCAAACCTCTGACAGCAATCCGACTGCAACACAGCTTCCCACCTCAAACAATCCTAACAGCAGCACTTTCAACCGTTCCAGCTTCACAGTGCC
Source organism: Microcoleus sp. POL10_C6 (assembly GCF_036701585.1). Classification (NCBI taxonomy): domain Bacteria; kingdom Bacillati; phylum Cyanobacteriota; class Cyanophyceae; order Oscillatoriales; family Microcoleaceae; genus Microcoleus; species Microcoleus sp. POL10_C6. The sequence goes on from NZ_JAUBRB010000004.1 coordinate 118,911, forward strand.
CAATCAACAAATAGAAAGCCAAATTCAAAAATCAGCTAATAACTTCTTGAACAACCAGAAAGAAATAGGAGGTATAGAAAACACAATTAGCGACATAACAGGCGAAATTTCAGATACCATCTCTACCATCTCCGACAGCATCTCAGGCATCTGGGACAATTTGTTAAACAAAGTCGAAAAATTCAGCAGTGAAATAGAGTCAACCCTCTCTTCATTCCTGGGAGAATTGCAAGTTCCAGACCTAAAAGAAGCAGTTAAAAGCATAATGGACGGCAACACCTCCGAAAGCGAAGGGACAAAACTATCCGCTGCTTTAGAGAAGAGACCGCAAGATTCTTACAGCCTCAAAGAGAACACCGCAGAACTCGCAGAAAGAGAAAGTGCTGTTAGTGAAGCCAATAAAGCCACTCTCAGTAAAGAAGCTCAACAAAAGCAAGCTCAGATGAAAGAAATTGTCCAGCAGAACGTAGAGCAAACTAATCGCGAGAGCCAAAATTCAATGGAATTGGGTGCTGATTCAGAAGGTCAAGATGTCACACAGAACATTATGAGAAACATATCTCAACAAAGTGCGATCGCAGCTAAGCAAGCAGCCTTATCAGCAGAAAATCAAAGTGCCTTAGTCATGCAGGGCCAGCAAGCTCAAATCGATCGCAGTTTTGCCAACATTCTCAACGCTCAACAAGCTGAAGAACTCAACGAAATTAACACAGCCCAGAGACGGCAGGATGCTGCGGCGGCTACCGCTTCTTCTACTCAAGCTGGATTGTTTCAAATGCCGGGAGGCATCGCTCTAGGGGCAAACGAAGACTGAAATCACCGTAAGGAGATACCGCAATGTTTATACAATTTATTGCCCAAACTAGCACAGCAGGACAAGCCCTGGACACTCTATCTGATGCCATAGAAGTCTCTCAAAAAACTGTCGAATCCTGGAATTTAGTTTGGTTTAACACCTTCAACACTCAAGAATCCTCTCTCTGGATTGCCTTAGTCAAACTAGGACTAATTCTAGCGGGAATATCTGTTACTTACCTCGCTGTCACCAGTGGCAAAGAAATCATCGAAAAACAGTCTTGGTCAGAGCTAGTAGCCATGTTTATCTGGCCACTCGTAATTGTAGTATTTCTCAGCAACAACGGTAAAGTCTTAGCTGAAAGTGTCAAATTCATCAAAGCTGTAGGCAGCACTCAAGTTCAAGAAATTATGAAAATTCAAGTCGGAGAAATGACCTTCAGAACTGCCCTGAGTGACGTTAACCTCACCAGTGCTGGAAAAGAAGAGATTGAGAAACTCTACAGCGAATGTCAGGGCAAAGTTGGATCAGCTTTAGTGGAATGTTGGAACAGCAAAAAACAGCCAGCTCAACAAATCCTCCAGGCAGCCGAACAGCAAAATGGAGGACCTCTCAAAAGCTTGCAGCGATTTGTCGAAAACTTAGGCAATGTTGCCAATCTTCAGGATATAGGAAATGGCGATTTTGCAGGACAAGTTTTTAGGTCTACTGTCTTGCCCATCATTCGCTTAATTCTTAGATCAGTACAGTGGGCATTTGTCAATATTTTAGAAGCAGCCTTGTTGCTAACAGCTTTATTCGGGCCTCTGGCAATGGGTTTATCACTATTGCCACTGCAAGGAAAACCAATCTGGGCTTGGTTAATAGGGTTTATGTCGTTATTTGGAGTGCAATTGGGCTACAACATCGTCGTTGGCTTAGTCGCCGTAGTGATTGTCAAGTCCGATGCAGAGTTAGTTACAGATATCGCCTTTTTATTCTTTTTAGCTGTGTTTTCTCCCGTTCTAGCCGTGTTAATAGCCAAGGGTGGAGGAACTGCTTTGTACAGTGCGATCGCCAATAGCACTAAACAGCTTACAGATATTGCCAGTAACGCGATCGGCGTTATTGCTGGAAAACTGATCTAGGGGAAGGAAATTCCGATAGCTTTTTCTTCACCGAACCGAGTTGTTACTCACTACTCAAACCCAGTTTCCCAATCCATTTCCTCCCTATCTCCCTATTCTCTATCCCCCATCTCGCCATCCCCTTCGATAATATGAAATTTCCACAATCACAACCCTTACTCCCTGAATCTAAAAACACCTTAGCCTTGTGCTTTGTCCTGCTAACAAGCTTTGTTTTTCTCCTGACAATTGCTGTTTTAGTAAATACAGTCAGTTTGAGAGCCTTATCTCAAAGAAAAGTTACCTTTGTCCAGTTAAAAGACGGAACCGCCGCACGAATTGCAGAACAAGATGAACTGCACAGAGAGCCGAAAATCATCCAAAATTTTGTATCCAGTTGGGTAAATTTAACCTGGGCTTGGTCAGGCAAAATTCCCGGCACAAATGACCCAGACCCCGGCATTAAAATTAAAGGTTCCCCAGTTCCTACAACTGCTTGGATGGGTTCCTTGATGATGGAATCAGAGTTTGGTAAAGCTTCCTTGGTCGAACTTGCCAAACTCGTTCCCAACACCATCTATTCAGGAAAAACCCGCTCTGGAGTCTATATCTCTCACATCTCAGAACCGAGAGAAATAAAAAGAGGAGTTTGGGAAATAGATGTAATTGCTACTCGCGTAGTGCTAGAGCAAGGCATTGGAGAAAGCCGAGAACAGTTTAATCGAACTTTCACCGTCAAAGCCGTAGAAATTCCCAAATCCCCTCTCAAAGAAAACGCTAATGAATTAGAGAAGACTATTCACTCTTTGAGAGCAGCCGGATTAGAGATTTCCCGAATTGTCGAATTCAAACCATAGAAGAGGAAAGAGACATGGAAAGGGGACGAACCGGCAAGTGGGTAAATTTAAAAACCTACCGTAACAACTAAATAATTTAAACATTTAGTATGTTTCATCCCTTTGCTTGAAGTCTTCTCTCTTTGCTTTTTTATGTACAGTTAAACACAACACATTCAACTCTAAAGCCATGACTAACAAAAGAAATGGATTAACCGAAAATCCAATTAATACCAGTCCTGATAATAGTACCACTACAGCCAATATGAATCATGCAAGTGCATCAAGTGAATCTACCCTAAACAATGATGACGGCAACATCAATTCCCCTATTTCCCCCTCTCCAAATCCTTCCCCTTCTGACGATGATATTGATGAAAACTTCATTGCTAATTTCGACCCCAATGCACCCCTAACACTTGAAACTCAATATCAACTCGCTCAAGATGAGGAAAGACCACTGCCCCCGCCTGTTTCCGAAAGAGGCGTTCCTAGAGCAGTGACAATGCTGCTGCTGACTGGGGGAATACTATTGCTAGGACTGCTGATTTGGCAATTTATCAAGCCTAAATCACCTCGCGAAGCTATCGCACAATCAACACCAAAAGAAAGCTCTTCTCCCACCATTAAAGATGAAAAACCGGAGTTGCTGGCTAAATTAGCTTACCAAGACCAACAAAAACTGTTAGCCGAAAAACCGCAAAAAACCGCAAAACCCAAAACAGAACCGTCGCCCAAACCGTCAAGAACCCCACGAACTCCGCGAACTCCGCGTCTAGTCGCTACCCGGAGCGCTGCACCGCCACCTACTCCTCTACGCGAACCCCTACCCGCACCCCGAACAGTAGTGCGGACGGTAACACTACCCGCACCCATACCTCAAAGAGTACCCTCAAGAACACCCGCACCGGCCCCCATACTCAAACCGTTAGTACCCCCACCTTTAATTCCAACTCCAACATCCGAAAAAATCGACCCGTTTGAGCGGTGGAACCAACTCGCCCAACTCGGACAAATTAGGGGAAATTTTGACCCTAACCGAATAGCGAATGCCGTGAGTGCAACACCAAGCACTCCAGCGACAACAAGTGCTACCGCCGCCGCTCTGACAAAGCCAGCTCCAACAACTGAATTCCTAACAGTCAATATCGGCAACCAAAAGTCGCAACCCTCATACGTTTCTTTCGAGCAAATCCCAGAAAAACTATATAGCCACCCAAATAACGCCAGCGGGGAAAGGCTACACCCGGAGTTTCCTTATGGAGGGGACAGCCTCGAAACCACCGACAACTCCCAAAACCCCACTAACCAATTAACTCCGGCTCCCCTTTCCCCCCAAATAAGTTCCGATTCTACTGATAACCCAATCGAGACGGAGGCTCGACTGAGCGCTCGTCCAACGTCCTTGCCCGCCGATACAGAATTTCAAACCCTTTCCCCCGAAACTACTCCAGAGGCTTCTGCTTTAACAAATTCCCTAACCCTGGAACAAGTAAACTCCCCAGGGGCAAAAGGCATTCTCAACCGCACGCCCCAAAGTTCCTCAACCTCCCAAACAGCTCAGGTTCCCCTTGGAACCACAGCCAACGGCATAGTTTCGGTTCCCCTGCTGTGGGATGAAGGCTCAGGCAAACAGCTTTACGACAAATTTGCCGTCACCCTCACAGCCGACTTCACGGCAACTGACGGCTCTATTGCTTTTCCTGCGGGCACGGTTGTCATTGCCAAAGCCAGCACCGTCAGCAAGACCAATCGCATGGTACAAGCTACTGCTGTGGCGCTCGTCTACTCTGATAGAAACGGTCAGATTAAACAGCAGCCCATTCCAGAAGGCGCAATTTTGATTGCAGGAGAGGGCTCTGGGCCGTTGATTGCTTCAGGCTACTTCGACCCAGGTTCCGATGTTGCCGGACAGGATATCCTCACCGCAGTGCTGTCGGGAGTTGGACGAGTCGGTCAAGTGTTCGCAGAGCCTAAAGTCAGGAGCTCTAGCAGTATTAGCGGTAGGTTTGGGGGCAGTACAACCACCGTTGAAAGTCGAGACCCCCAAATTTGGTCAGCCGTCCTCGATGGCTTCTTCAGCCCCCTAGCAAAACGGATGGAAAGCCGCTCAGATAGAGCAACTGAAGAACTTTTAAACCGCCCTAATGTAGCTGTGGTTAACAAGGGAACCCCCGTTTCTATTACTGTTAACAGCTTTCTCAACATCCATCGATAACAATTATGAATGCTACAATGCTCGAACCAAAAATCAAAATTCTCAGTTTGTCAATCCTTGCAGCAGCGCTCGCTGCTGCGAGCTACCCGAACTGTGCTTTTTCTCAATCGAGAGTAACAGGCTATCAAACTGTAGGTAGAGACATTGCCATCAATAGCGCGATCGATATTTTAGTCTATCCCGGTCGCGCGAGTGCGATCGACTTCAGCTCAACCGATGAAGCTGTCGCCTACGTTTTAATTGCCGACCCCTCAAAAATAGTTTTCAGCACCGATGCACAGCTGGCAAGCGGCCAAGCCAAAACTGTTTTCTTGCGTCCCATTCAAGCGCTCAATTTTCCGGGAGCTACCACAGCTACCATCACTAACCTTTCAATCAAAACTGTAGATTCAAAAGGGAAACAGCGACTTTACAACTTCAACATCGTTCCTACCAACAAAGAACCAGAACACTTAGGAATTCGCATCGCTCCCGTCACGCCAAGAATGGAGCCGACTGTGAACGTTGATAGAGGTCGCGCACCCTCTGCATCAGATGTTGAAAAAGGATTGCTGATTGCCATTCAAAAAGGCTACACAGCAGCCAACGACCCAGTAGTCTACAGCGTGCGACAATTTTTAGCTCTAGTAAGAAACCACAATCTATCGGCGGCCGATGCTGCTGCACGAGCCGGAGTAGACTTGTCTGTGATTATCGAACTAGCCAAAATAGTTTTTGAAGAATCAAACTAGCGCTCACACAAACCTACTCATATCTAACTCATGTTAGGCAGAGTTAGGCAAGTGCATTCGTTCCGGGGTCAAGCACAGAGCGGGATAAACGGCGAGCCATCAATTTAAAATCTCAAATCTCAAATTGTTCCAATTACCCATTACCCATTACCAGTCAAGAGCGGTTTTAAGCACACAACTTGGGTTAGTTGAGATGCCAATCATCTCCTTAATACTGCCCGCGCTGAGTCAGGTGGGAACCAGTTGTTTTCCTAACCGCTCGCTCTGAGAATTTATGGCTTTTGACTGATTCAGATTCGTTTGAGGCTGCGCTACTAATAGGGATTAGTCAAGGAGCATAACGAGAGTGAGAGGGGATGGTAACCCAGAAGAGGAGAACTCTTCTACGGATGGTGTTGCTCCCCTCTGAAGAAGAACGTTTTTTTCCTCATTCCCACTCCCTTTTTTTAATCAATGTTCCGCCCAAAAAGCTCAGTTCAAAAAAAGTCTGCCCTCCCGCTGCGCGTTGTGCTTACAGTCCCCAACGCTCTTCTAATTTCAACCTTACTATGTCTGACGGGATGGCTTTCTTTTCAAACAGGGCGGCAGACAATGAATGACGTAGTTGCACACCTATTGGGAGAAGCAACGAGCCGTATCTCTGACCGTCTTGACAACTACTTAACAGAAGGGGTTGGGAAAGGAGAAGGGACTTACAATCAAATTCCAACTGGTTCGGTAAACCAACTTTCCCCAAGTCAAACAGCCGGAGTCACAATCAAACAAAATGGGAAAAAAAATGGGTCAGACTCTCCAAAGACAATATTCCGTCAACAAAAAACAAATCCTGCTTTTCCCACCCCAACCTCAACATTCAACTTGAACGATTTCCTCATTAGCCCTAACTGTCAAGCCTTTATCTTAGACCGTTCGGGACGTTTAGTGGCTCGGAACGAGGTAACTGAACCAAAACCGTCTATTTCTGTTGAGGGACTGCAGCGAGAAAGCGCCCAAGCTCTGCAACAAAAAGTAATCCAGCTTTCAACAGAGTATTTGCTTAAACATTATGGCAGCCTCGCTGCTATTAACAGCAGCCAAAATCTTAACTTTACTGCCAGCAACTCACTATACTTGCTACAAGTCAGACCTTTTAAAAACCCGAAAGGCTTAAATTGGCTGATTGTGGCAGTTGTACCCGAAACCGACTTCACCCAAAAAGTTCAGGCCAACACCCGCAACACTATTTTGCTCGTGCTACTGGCTTTGGTTCTTTCTATCTGCCTTTTGCTGTCCATTTCCCTAAGAATAGAACAGCGGCTGCTGCGGTTAATTTCGGCAACAGAGGCGATAGCTGGTGGCGACTTCGACTCAACAGTTTCAGGTAGCGGTATTGCCGAACTCGAAGCCCTAGCCTGTGCTTTCGAGCGCATGAATTGCCAGTTAAAAGCATCTCGCCAGCGGTTAGAAGAATATTCTGGCGATTTAAAGCGGCAAGTTGCACAGAAAACAAAGGAACTAAAACAAGCTAAAATTGCCGCCGAAAGTGCCAATCGCGCTAAAAGTACCTTTCTGGCCAATATGAGCCACGAATTGAGAACGCCTCTGAATGCGATTATCGGCTTTGCCCACCTCCTTGTGAACTCTAAAAAAACTGCACCGGAACAGCAGTCGAGTTTAGATATTATCAATCGCAGTGGCGAGCATTTGTTGAAACTAATCAACGATATTTTGTCGCTGTCCAAAATTGAAGCAGGTCAAATCACCCTCGAAGAAACTGCTGTTGACTTGTACAGTTTGCTCTCGGACATAGAACGGATGTTCCAACTCAAAGCTCAGTCGTCGGGATTGCAACTTGTTTTTGAACTCCGGAAAGATGTACCGCAATACGTCCGAACTGATGAAAGCAAGCTGCGCCAAGTTTTGATTAATCTGTTGGGTAATGCTGTTAAATTTACTGAGGCCGGTAGGGTGAAGCTGACTGTAAAATGCCTTCAGTCTATGGCAAAAAAACCGTTACCCAAATTCTTTCTCCAATTCTCTGTGAAGGATACAGGCCCAGGCATTGCGCCTGATGAGGTTAGCCGTTTGTTTAAGCCGTTCGTGCAAGCTTCTGCTGGCAGAAAATCGCAAACGGGAACGGGTTTGGGATTGCCAATCAGTAACTCTTTTGTGAAGCTGATGGGTGGCGAGATTAAGGTCAAAAGTTCTGTGGGGAAAGGTACGGTTTTTAGTTTTTACATTAAAGTCAGTCATGCAACTAAGAGCGAAGTTTATGACAGATTGCCGCAAAAACGAGTGAAGGGGTTGGCACCTAACCAACAAATATATCGCATTCTGGTAGCGGATGATGAGTCGGCAAATCGGTTGCTGCTAACTCGGATATTGAAGTCGGCTGGCTTTCTTGTGTGGTTCGCGGATAACGGAACCCTGGCTGTTAAATTGTGGCGAAAGTACAAGCCGCATTTAATTTGGATGGATTTGAGGATGCCTGTTCTAGACGGCTTTCAAGCTGCTCAAAAAATTCGAGCACGGCCGAACGGTTCTAACACTAAGATTATTGCTTTGAGCGCTAATGCTTTTGTTAAAACCCAGGAACTCGCCATGTCGAACGGCTTCGATGACTTTGTTGCCAAACCGTTCCGAGAAACAGTAATTTTTGAGAAGATGGCGCTTCATTTGGGTGTTCGCTATATCTATGAAGAGGAGTCGTCTAGGAAGTCCGAACAGGATGAGCCTGCCCAGCAACTGACTTCTAAGTCGCTGTCTGTGTTGCCGAGGGAGTTGATTGAGAAGCTTTATAAAGCAGCCGCTTGTGGAGACGAGCAAGCGGTAAGGCTGTTGATTGAGCGAATTCCCCTGTCGCAGAAGTCTCTTGCTGCGGCTTTGACTAAATTAGTTGACAATATGAGCTTAGATATTATCAGCGATTTAACTCAACACTACCTTTGAACGAACCCCACCCAAATCCAAGATTATGAGTAGGGACTGCGCTGAACATCTCTAGTTCAATGATAACTGCGATAGTTCAATGATAACTGCGATAGTTCAATGATAACTGCGATCGCAGTTAGTTATCAGACGCGGTTCTCAAAGTTCTTTCAAGGATTAGTTTACAATAAGCCGCAGTCCACTAATATTGTTTAATCAACACGTTGAGTGAGCGTGCTTAAAAATAGATGAGCAAAATTATTGCGCTGTTCAACCAGTCAGGCGGTGTCTCCAAAACCAGTTTGACAATGAATTTAGGCTACCATTTGGCGAAGCGGAAGCAAAAAGTCTTGTTAGTAGATATGGACCCCCAAGCCTCGCTTACCGCCTTCATGGGCTTGGAGCCATCTGAGTTACAGGAGACTGTCTACGAGTCTATTATGAACGGTTCTGACGCGGCGCTCCGCAAAAACCTTCACAACATGGACTTGCTCCCTTCTAATATTAATTTGAGCGGAGCAGAGCTGGAACTGGTGGTGGCTGACATGAGAGATAGTCGGCTAAAAGAAGTCATTGACCCCCTTAGCTCAAACTATGACTTCATATTGATAGACTGCCCTCCTTCGCTAGGCATCCTATCCTATATCAGTCTAGTTGCATCCACTCACGTCTTAATTCCGATTCAGACTGAATATAAAGCTCTCAAAGGAACCGAATTGCTGTTGCAAACCATTGCTCGCGTCAGGAAACGCGCTAATCGGAAATTGCAGATTGCCGGAGTGATTCCGACGCTGTACGATCCCCGTACTGTACAAGCTTTTCAAAGTTTGCAATCAATTACTACTTCTCTGGAGAAGATTGCTGCGATTTACCCCGCCGTCCCTCGGACTGTCGCTTTCGCCGATGCGTCACAGCAACACGTACCTCTGGCCGCGTACAATCCAAAACATCCAGCCGTCGCTGTACTCGATACTATTGCACAAGGACTCTTAGCTCTGCGATGAATCAAAAGCGCGACAATCAGCCTTATCAAATCAAAGGGGTTGAGGCTCTATTAGGAACCAGCGACAGCGAAGATGCCGCATCCTCCCTAGTCTCCATAGACACAATTGTCTTGCCCCAGCAGCAGCCACGCCGCTATTTCGATCCGACAGCCATGCAAGAACTGGTGGAGTCAGTCAAGCAGCTAGGAATTCTGCAACCGCTCCTGGTACGCCCAATAGATGGCAACAAGTACGAATTGGTGGCTGGAGAACGGCGCTATCGAGCCGCTTCGTCGTTAGGTTTGACTGAGATTCCTGTTGTGATTCGGGAACTAACAGACACAGAGGCTCTGCAAATTGCACTGCTGGAGAACTTGCAGCGGGAAGATTTGAATGCGATTGAGGAAACCGAAGGGATTCTGCAATTGCTGGCAATGAAATTAAACTCTACCTCCTCGTCAGTTATTGCTTTGCTCGGAGCGGCCGCGCACCCAGAACGCGCTGGTGTGGATAACGTTATCCACAGCTCCGAGTGGGAAATAGTAAGCGATATATTTGCACTCGTCGGGAAGTACACTCCAGAGAGTTTCCGAACTAATCGCCTCCCCTTGCTGAACCTGCCAGATGATGTGATTGGAGCGCTGCGGAAAGGACGGATTGAGTATACCAAAGCCAGAGCGATCGCCCGAGTTAAGGATAGCTCAGAGCGATCCCAATTGTTAGAAGAGGCGATCGCTCTCGACCTCTCCCTGACCCAAATCAAACAGCGCATTGCCGATTTAAAAGCGAAAAGTACAGGGGAGGCGACTGCACCAAATCACTCACTTAAAAGTCGCGTAGATACAGCTTTGCAGCGAGTGAAAAAGTCTAAGGTTTGGGATGACCCCAAAAAGCAAAAGAAACTAGAGAAGCTGTTAGCTGAACTGGAAGCTTTGGTGGGTGAGGGATTGGAAAAATGAAGCTAATTTTAAAGTAAAACAACAGAAGCCTACACTGTGCCTTGCGGGTACAATGTAGGCTTCTGTTGTTTTAGGAAAACTCCAAAAACGCTCTAAATTCCTTGGGCTGAACACGCCTTTGAGGCGGTTTTTATGGGTTTAAAGCGAACGACCTCAAAAAAGAGCTTTTCGAGGCGTAAGGTTGCTGCAATCCGATCGGCTGCTGATGTCCGATCGCTACAATATGTCAAATGGGTTCTATAGCAGTCGTCATACTGCTATAGACAAGGTAGGGTTCATGAATGACCCCTACCAGACTTTGTGTTCTAACCGACGAAAGCGGTTGCTATATTTGTGAACTGCGAGTGCGGCGCAAGAAATAGGTTGAACAATTTATGCCTGATGAATTTCCCATCATTATTGTCACCCCTCAAGCTTACGAACTCTCCAAGACTGAGGCAATGGGAAGCAAGTATAAGTTTTGGTTTGAACACCCAGAACTCGGCCGCTGCCTGTACAAACAAGCAAGACTTGATTTAGGCGAAGATTGGGCAGAAAAAGTGGCCTCCGAATTGTGCGAATTACTGGGAATTCCTCATGCTAATTATGAACTGGCTGCCACGAGTGAGGGGAATCTCGGTGTAGTCTCTTCTTACTTTTTGCCTAACGGTGGCACCCTCGTTCACGGTAACGAACTTCTTACTCCCATCGTGCCAAATTACCCCACCTTTGCAACCTACAACCTGTCACAACATACAATTGATCTAGTGTTGAGAATTATCTCTGATGAATCTGTGAACTTACCATTGGTTGGACAGTACCCAGTGGCATCCAAAAAGCTGTAGAAGTGTTTGTCGGCTATCTTCTGTTAGATGCGTGGATTGGCAATGGCGATCGCCACCACGAAAACTGGGGTGTGGTCCGAAATAAGGCAGTGTCTACCACATCTGAAACAGCACACCTAGCGTCGGCTACATCTGAAACAGCACACCTAGCACCCACTTACGATCACGCTTCTAGCTTAGGCCGTGATCTCTCTGATGAACAAAGGCAAAAACGCCCAGTAGAAACTTATGCTAACAAATGTTTCTCAGCGTTTTATGGCAGCGTTGATGACAAAAAGCCCCTCAAAACTGTTGATGTATTTGACTGCGCTGCACGTCGCTATCCGAATGCAGCGCATATATGGCTTGAGCGACTTGAAAGTATCTCAAAGGCGAGTATAGTGGATATTTTTCATCGAATTCCTAACACTCGTATCTCACCGATTGCAGCCGAGTTTGCCCAAAAAATTATTGAATTCAATCAACACAGACTGCTTAACTTGAGGAAAACGCTACCGTGAAAACACACTCAACGCTTTTTTTGGCTTGGCAAGATCCAAACAGCCGTTCCTGGTTTCCCATTGGCAGGCTAACATTTGACGGAACCAACTACCAATTTACCTACACGCAAGGCGTTTTAGAAGCTCAACAGAAGTGCGGTTTTGAACCCTTGCCCTCGTTTCCGCGCTTAGGTGAAGTATATACATCAACCTACTTATTTCCCGTATTTGCTAATCGGTTGATGCCGAAAAATCGCCCCGATTACTCAAGTTTTTTTCACTGGCTAAATCTGACTCAACATGAAAGCGATCCAATTGCCATGTTAGCCCGCAGCGGTGGGCGGCGAGAAACAGATACTCTAACTGTTTTTCCCATTCCTGAGCCAGATTCAGAAGGGCGGTATCGCCTTCACTTTTTCTTGCACGGACTGCGGTATTTGCCACAGGGTGCAATTGAGCGAATTAACCGCTTAGAGACAGGAGAAAAGTTGTGGTTAGCTCACGAATTTCAAAATCATTATGATTCTAAAGCCTTGACTTTAAATACAGAAGACCACTACATTGTCGGGTATTGTCCGCGATATTTGAAGAGTGAGATTTTTGAACTTCTCTTGAGGAATCCTAGTTTTGTAGAAGTGCGTGTAGAGCGAGTAAATCAACCGCCAACACCGTTTCAGTTTCGCCTGCTGTGTAATATAACTACTCAATGCTATAATGACTTCCGCCCATTTTCAAGTCATGAATATCAGCCGCTCAGCAGCTCTTAGGTACTGGAAAACCCTTGCAACTTCGAGTTAGACTCCTCTTGGCAAAGTTGAGCCAAACATTCATCACCGCAAGTCGCTCAGGAGCCTTTTCGCAATCCGGCTTGCTCGATCGGCGCTTTCTTCCCCAATCCGGTCTCACCGGAGTGCTACTGATGTTGACTCCCGCTCCCACGATCCATTCGTAACAGGCTTGACCCTCAAAGAGGATAGCTCTTGGGTGCTGAAAAGTCCCTGCAAAGATCGGGATTTACTCAGTTGCAGTTCTTTGCCCCACAATGTCCGACCTCTTTGCTATTATATGAGGGCGTTGGTTGCTGACCCTGCTGCTGCTTGAGATGAGGGTAAAAGGAGAATCGGATAGCAATTTTGTAAACCAGTTTCGTAGGTGCTTGGGAATAAAGTGTACTCTATTCACCAGCAATCTGCTGTAACTTTAAGCTCGACACTGACCTCCAGAGATGATTAATTATTTTTTTTGAACATGAAATGATATTTTAAATCATTCTACTTGTATGAGAATAATTCATCCCCTTAACCAGTGAACAATCCGCAACCAGTTCTCATAAAAGAAGGAGCTAGTCCCCGTGAAAAATGAGTTAAAAGAAGACAGGAATGAACTGGCGAGGCTGGATTATAGCGACTGGCTAGCAAAAACTATTGACGAACTGAATCGAGAAACCGGAGCAGCACTATTTTGCTTAAAACAAGATATCCCTTCAGGAAGATTTAGGTTAATTATAGACATTCATTGTTTGGCTTTTCAACTCGCAAAAAATCAAGAATTAAGACCTCCATTAGAGCCAGGAGAAAAAGCCTATAAAGCGACAATAAACATGGTTGAAAAATGCCGTGAAACCTTCGGAGAAAAAATTCAAGAAATCAAAACAGCTTTATCAAATAGATTAATCGAGGCCATTAGGAAAGCCCACGCTTCGTTGCCCGATCGAGAAAGCTCTGAAGTGACCATTGATGAGTTAATCGAGTCAATGCTTGTACCCCTGGCATCAATGCCAAAGCAGCCCTCCTTGTTTGCTTGGCAATTCCCTTCGATGACTGGATTGAGTTCGCATGATTTGACCTTGGCTTCTGAAGTGGCGACTCCTACAATCAGGAGCCACAAAGTAACAATAGAAATAAATAGTGCAACTCGCTTCCGCGAATTTGTGGTGACTGGGCTGGAAAATTATGTTCAATTTTTGAAAACAAAACAGGACTTGGATTATCCTGATTATGTAATTCAAAATGTGAGAACGAGCATCGAGTCACTCAAAACTAATGGTTCTAATGAATTATGCCAACTTGAAAAGTTACTCAATCAAGAAACAATCGGTCGCCTGAAAAGAGAGGCGGAAGTAATTTACTTGGAATACTGGGCCAATATAATTGGTGAAGATTGCGCTCGCGTTAGAGACTCGAAGCAAAAAAGTAAGTTAATACATCAGTTTACCCTTCAAGGGGAAAAAGAGCCTCGCGAAATATCGCTCGACGAAGCCTCATTTTATTTGAGGGACTACAGCCGGCGTCTTAGATCACTGGAAAAATTCATCAACGACAAAAAGAAACCAGAGGCTTATTACGAAGTAACATACCAGGGCATACTTGTAGACATCCAAGAATTATTTTCTGGGCGGGATGCCTTCTCGGAGTTACCTCTTTTAGGTAAAATCGATGGCTGTATTGGAGAAACAGAAGACTCTCTTCAGAGTATTACCTCAATAACTTTTGGACTCAAATTCAAATTAAACGGGCGCGTCAGTAATCCGGTTCTTTTCAATTCTTCATTTTTGTATGGGATTGAGATGATTAAGCCGGATTCACAATTGCATAACTTTGACGATCTAACGCAAGAGGGGTGCAAGAAACAAATTGAGAAAATACTTAAGTTTTTCGTTCTTTATTACTTTGCATTTGCTTGTCCCAACCCTCTTGCGCCAAATTATTGTTACCAGGAAGTGCTCAATTTTGATGTAATCAAGCAATTTACCGAAGAAGTATTACCTCAGTTGAAAGAAGACTCTCTTAAGAGTGATGAGGCTAAGAAAAATTTAATGAGAAAGTTTGTTGGTCAAATGAGTGAATACTTAGTTGCTGACAAACTGGAAGCTACGGTCAAGGCTCTTAAGGAATACTTAAAAACGGAAAAACTGGGGTTTTCTGCCGAAAAAAATGTAAATATAGGGCTGTCACGAAAACTGCTCCTGTCAGACTTGAGCGAAATCAGCAATAGGACTAGATTCTTCGAGAATGAATTGTCGGAAGATCTGAAGAAATGCCTCAAGTATGTTTTCATCTCAGCACAGGGGGCAAATAAAGACGCCATCATCCAGTTTCCTGTAGCGCTGATATTTAAGACGGATAACTTCTACCGGACGGGTAAGCAGCGCGAGTTCGACATGAGCTATCAAATTTGCGATATTCAAATGCTGCCTGTATTCTATAATTTTGTAATTCAAAATACAAGCCAGCAATTCGAGCGGGATAAAAAGAACATCGATATGCTCGCACGATTAGGTGGGAAACGTAACTTGCCTCAAAATGCTGATGAAGCATCTGAATACATGAGTCGCCTTGTATTTCCTGGTTCGCTAATAGAATTTAAAGTGCGTGAAATTGCTTTAGAACAAGCTCCAGAAAAGGAGCGTTTCATATACGAACTTACTTGGCGAACATTGGGATTTATAATATTAGATATTCTGACAGTTCAAGTGCGAAAAAATAAAAAAATATTTATAGGTCAGTGGCTGCTGCACCAAACACCAGAAGATCAAACAACCCAGCAGGAAGAATTTATTCATCAAATGGTCGAGGAATGGAGTTACGTATTGAGCGACTCCTTGTTGATTAATTCTCAAGGAATAGTGTTACCCACGATTAACACTTATAAATTTACAAATGCTAAGCGTTCGCTCTACTCAATATTGCCACAGGAATTCAAATTTAAAAATAATAACAATAGCACCATAGAGCCATTGTTAATAATGATGGTTTCAAGCAACAAATGCGACGCCCGTTCCTCACGTTGGGGAGAAAACTACATTGCCAATTTGACGGGTGAAGTTGTGGCAGTGGAGCCTACAGAAACAGGTCTAAAAGTGAGGATGGTGAAAACTCTGGCGGGAAATTACAGAGGGGATGAACTGCATCGCTGTCCAGCAGTGCTGGGCGACACAATTAGCGATATGTATCTCAAGGGGTTTCGCCACGTTATATACATAGCTAACACTCCCTTTTCTGAACACCTGCGCGTGACTGACCAACAAAATGAATTGTTCTTCATGTCGCCGGAACTCATCAAATACCTCAAGATTGCTGATGACTTGGTAATATATCCGGTTCTGTACGACAGTTACAGCGCCTTGCGGATTGATGGGGTACCGAACGAAGAGACTTTGTACGTTCAGGACGTGCGCCAGTTGAGTAACGTATTTAATGACCCCAATCGTTCCCAGGTAGTATTTTTCAATTTGTTCACCGGAAAAGCTGTAGAGCGAGATCGTATTTTCTACAACACTGTGACAACTTATTCTACCTTGCTCAACGCCCACCCTGGCGACGTAATTGACGTGAATAAGGTAATGGACGGTCTCATCAAAGAGGGAGAACTAAAAAATAACCTCATGCTTGGGTTAACGCTCTTGCATTATTCAAAATACGAAAAAAGCCAAACTAAGGCAGAGAAATCGTTCCTCAAACTCGACCCCCTAAATGATATTATCGGCGACAAAGCAATTGGCAGGTCAGCAGCAAAAAGTCGGCACTGCATCTCTTCGGTGCAAATAAATTCTCTCGCATTTCTCACAGAAGTGTACAACGCATTGATAGTTCCAATTTCTGAAGATAATGCGATTAATAGCAACATTAATCTATCTCACTCCTCTCTCTTGCTTCTCGATGAAATTAAGAATTACTTAGTAGAGCGTGAAGTAAGCGCTCCCGATGAGCTGCCTCAACATTATGTTGACTGCTTGGTTGAGTCCTATTCCAATCCGATGCTTAAGGAGCGAGTTGAATCGATAATCGCTCCCCAGTGGTGGGTTATTAGCAACGGCGGTATTGTCCCGTTTTAAAGGATATGTAAGTTTTAGAGGATCTGTAAATGCAAATAAGAGAGGCACAAGGACATCTTTTCGAGCTAGCATTTAACGCGGGAATATTGACGGCGATTCATCAAACAGGGATGAAATATGCCCACATGGGTTTATTCATCGATGATTTGAAAAAACTCAATCATCGAGGAGTCGTCAATAGCCTCGTCCAAATGAAATTGAAAGAGGGATTTATTGACGCGGAGAGTCAGCGAATATGGACAACATGGGGCAAGTTGTTACTTCTGCGGGGTCATCTTGGCGGTTTGGGTTTATGGCACGAACTGATGGATGCGTTCGGGTACTCCTCTAATACAAGCAGATATTGGGAATTGCTGTACGTGCAGTGCTGTCTTTCGGATGCAACCAGCATGAGAACGCTGGAAAAAAACGAACATGACCGCTATTCTCAAATCCTTTCCCAGTTGGGCATTACCCCAGATAAGGTTTTCCCATACATAAATAAATACGCTACAACGGGGGAATTTTTAAAGGCGGACACATTAATGCTGATGTCGAAAGAGGGGGAGGGAGGCGGAAAAAAGGAATATCGCATCGTCTGCGTTGATTTGTCTGCATTCACCGTTGATAGCAATGACAGCAGCGAGTTGAACGAAGGGGAAAATCAGGGTGCAACTGATGAACGAGAACATTGCGATTTGTGGAATTTATCGAGTGCTTTATCAATCCTTGAGTCTCTCGGAGTGGAACTGCACCGCTTAATGTCCAAAAGTGTTTATCATCACTTAAAAATTGACACAAAGGAAGGAAGCAATCGAGAATTAATAATTGGGCGTGACATAAAGGATTACCTGACAGCTTTTTCTTATTACGACAAGGACTTTGTTAAGTTGGTGCAGGCGGCATCGTACTCCGCTAGTTTTGTCAAGTTTCTCGAATCAGAGAACAGGATACCAAAGGATGCAACTGTCCAAGTCACGGCGATCGGTTACACGACGCAGGGAATTAGCACTCTGAATGTCGGACGGGAAGATTTCGACATCCTTGATCGTTGCGCCGACGCATATAAGTCGATGAAGAGACAGGAAAAGTCTGACACAGAGAATTCAATCGATAGTTATAAGCGGACGCTTGTTAAGATGCTCAATTTAATCAAGCGAAGTGTCGCCGATAGTTTATTGTACGCACCTGGTGGAATGGGAGTCAGCGTTGGAAACAGTGCAGCAGGAGAATATGAACTCAAGAGCGATCGCCAGGAACAGAAAGTAAAAGAATTTGTTGACTCGCTGTGCGATATGAATACCACTGCGGACAGAACCGTGTCTTTCACTGAAATAATTAGTAATTTTCACAATCCATCGGATTCTCTGGATGATTCGATTACTTCAAAATACAACCTCCCTCAGAAAATTACGCTAAGGAATGCTCATGCCCAAATAATAAAGGAACAACTGTCATCCGCCTGTCGCTATCTGTTCCTGACCGGAAATCCAGGTATTGGGAAAACAATGACAGTGGTGGATTTTCTTCGCGATCGCGTTAACGAGGGCTTCCTGCTGTTCTACGTCAGTCCGCGACTATCGGTTAACGAAGACACAATCAATAAATTTAGAACTGAATCGGGGCGCTTGTTTGCTGATGACCTGTACTGCCTTTATACCAGCCACGCTATTATTGCCACCAACAACGGCTTGCCAACAGTCAAATATTATTCTAATGCCGATACTAATACTTCTAATTGGTCAGGGGTAACTTTTATTGGCGTTGGAGATGAGGGAAAGCATCTCACAAGAGCGAGACAGGAAATAAGTCGTCTTTCAGGAAATTCGCTTGGCTACGATAAAAAATCAGGAACGGGAGTGATTAGGAGCCTGTGCGATGCTGGTCACGCTCTCATCAATAAGGGCGTGAGTAAAATTGTGATTACCTGCTCTACTCAGTCCCTCCGTAAAGTGAATAAATACGGAGACTCCTTAGATAACTTTCATAGACTATTCCGTTCGGTTACAAATCAGGGTGAAGTGATTTCAGAGGAAATGATTAAATTATCTTCACGCCTGAGAAACATCATTGTTATGGTTGACGAAGTGACGGGCGATAGCGCTGGGGTTGAGTGGTTTCACGCCATGCAGAAATGGCTGGATAAAAAGCTTGAACTCTTCGATAAATCGCATGGTTTTAATACTAAACTGATTGTTGCTGACGCTTCCCTAATAGGTGTTGAAGTTGTTAAGCCGCACCTCGGTACAAGGGAAGCGGAGCCGGCTAAGATTTACTGTTCTCCTGTTGAGAATGAGCGAGAGCCACTAGAGCTTAGTTTTCAGTCGTTTACTGATGAGTCAGCACGGCGAGGAATTATTGATTCCACCATTATTAACGCCAACTCATATCCAGCAAGACTTATTGAACTCACTTACAAAGTTTTCTTCGAGACTTGTAAAATTAATGAGGATGGCTCCCTTAAAAATAAACTGGGTCAGTCAGCGCGGGACGATTCCCTAGTAACCGAAATAATCCACCACGTCTCTGAGCAAAATTCAGACCAATTACTGGTTTACATTCAGGACAAGCAACGTCTGATACAATTAATAGATTTGGTCAAAAAGAGGCGGCCTCGATTCGATAAAAATAAGGCTTATCTGGAAATACATTCCCTTTCAGATCCAGACAAGGAAAGCCGCCTTGAATGTAAAGACCAGGTTAGAGTAGTATTTATGACATCATCAGCTTCTCGCGGCATTTCCTTTCCTCATGCAAAACACATAATCGTCGAGCTACCTAGGTTTCAGATAGAAAACAACCTGATGGAAATTATTCAGACCATCTATCGAGGTCGGGGCGATTTGGCCGAGGGAAAAAATAATGATCGCGAACCTAAGAAAGTGACGGTGTACATTGTTGAAAAAGTATTCACCAATGTACCCAGCAAGCAACAAAGTCAGATCACTCGCGTCGCAAATTTGATAGGTTCCTTGCTCGTCTTGCGAACAGCGATAATGACGAGAATTACGGGTGCAGGATATCTCTGCGGACGCAACACAGCAATGATTCCCATTGGCGGAAAAGGGATGTATTCGGGGGGCGAGACGTTTAGTACCCGTATCAAGTCTCTCATGCAGCGGCTGCGGAGCCATCAACGTCTACATCCAGAAGATCGAGATGTTAAACTTGCTCTCGAACATTTGCCTTGTTTTTTTGAATCGGCGAAATTCTTTATACAGAAGTCTACTTGCTCACCCAATTCTGCTGTTTCCTACGAACAGACAAGGAAGAAAATCAGCTTACCGTCTCTATTGGAGTTAGGCGTTGATTTCTTATTTGACCAATGCTCTTGCATGGCTGACTTGTTGGAGATCGAACTCAGCCCGCAGGTTTTTTATGTGGATGGTTCACTGTTGCTCGTCCCAATGAATAATAACACGGTGACATCTCTTTACAGGTTCGACCCTTATTCCCAAGTCAGTAAATACGCGACGCCAGAATTCATAAATGCTTTGGAAAATATCTGGCGCAAAAATTACCCACAAGATATAAAAAATGAAATTTACTTCGCTCTTGATTTCATCCAAAAGCTCAAGCAAAATGAGGAGATTACGCAGCAACTTAGCGACTCTAGCAATTTCAGCGACCAGTATTTCGCTGTTCCCCTACATTTCTTGGTTGCAGATGAAACTCTCCGGCGCTCATTTACAGAAGAGAGTGAAAACTCGCCTGTGAGTCACAGGTTTCGTATGTTACTGGAGCGTTATGTCAAGGCTTTGTACCCCGCTACTGATTTTCTCCCCATCGGCAATGGCTTCGTTGATTTTCCTTGGGTGATTTTTAAAAGTTACGACTTGGCGCAGATTCGTCGGGGTTTGTTCAGAGCAAACTACTTTCTTAACTCTCGCTCCCTGAATCTACTCAATCTTATTTTGTTCAGGGGGTGACAAGCGCCTTCTGAATTTTAGTCTAACTGCTTTGCTGCATTACCTGCAACCGTCGCTCGTTGACTTGCCCCGCATCCCTTCTATCAGCTTGCCTGCTAATAACGCAGTTATGCACTGCTGTAACTGGTAAAGGTTCAGCCAGTCGCACCCAACTAATCTTAGAGTGTCAGACGAAAGTTAACAGTTTCGATGAGTTTCCCCATAGTCTTGTATTCGATTACCATCCGAACATACAAATCTCAACTTAGCGTACCAAACCAGCCAGCAGCCCCGACGCTTCCCGCTGCAAGCTCTGCCGATTATCATCGTAGCAATTAAGGACGTTCGAGCTGGTATGGCGGCTCAACTTCTGCGCCATTCGCGTATTGCCGTTGCTTGCATCTAACAGCGTCGTAATTGCAGCGTGGCGTATTCTGTGCGGGCTGATTCTTTTAGGAATTCCCGCAGCGGAGCAAGTTGAGAAAACAAGCTTGTAAATAGCATACCCGCTCAACCTCAACCCGTATTCCCGCTTTGTCAAAGCGATAAATAAAGGCTCTTGGGGCATTGCAGCTCCCCGCACGCTCAGCCAATCAGAAATCGCATCTGCCGTCGCGTTGTGCAAGTCAATTAGCTGCGCTTGAGTTCCCCTACCTTTGCCGTAAATATTCAAAGTTCGGGCTAGCGGGTCAAAGTCGCCTATATTGGCTCCGCCGATTTCCCCCCGGCGCAACGCATTGTCCCACAGCAGCCGGAGAACTGCATAGTCGCGCTTTCCCTGGGGCGTACTCCGGTCAGGAATGGACAATACCGACTGCATCGCCGCCACATTCTCTGAAGCAACTCGGCCAAACCCTGTAGTATCCCGGTAAGGAACCACCTTCTCTCCTTCAACATCTACCAAACTCCACTCGCACTCGCCCACCTTGCGAGCAAAATTCACCAAACTTTTGATCGCCGCCAGTCGCCGATTAATCGTCGCTTCCTTGAGTCCCTTGTCGATTAGTTTGGCTTTATATTTGAGAACCACCGCGACAGCGGCGAAACGGTTCAGCCGTAGGAACTCGCGCACCAATGCCGGGTGAGGTGAGAGCCCCGTCATTGTCGCAAAGAAATCGTACAAGTCTTTCTCATAAGCACGCCTAGTGTTGACAGAGCGCTTGGCAGCTAACAGCTCTGCCACTAGGTCGCGCGTCGAAGTTATTTCTCCAAAGGAATTAGCAGCGTGTTCTAAGTCCATAGCCGGTCTGATAATTTGGCTTTCCAGACCAGATTACCTGAATCTGGGGTGCAAAAAGATGGATAATTTACCAGTCCGTTCGGCGAGCGTACTAATGATGAGCGGCGGGCTCCAAAACCTTGCAGGCGCAGCGGCGATCGCTGCAATTGAGTGAACGAGCATAAATTTTGATGGTCAAACAATTAAAGCTGCCTCTTGGGGAAGTTCTGCCGCTAGCGCCGCCCCCTGTCTCTCAAGAGGGCAACAGCACCTTTTCAACCTTTACAGACAACATCAAGTTGCCCGTTCACCGCTGGTGCGAGATGAGCGTGCGGGTTTCTCGGCCTCTTGGGTCGAAACCGTTATTGCTAGAGCCTTGGAACGGGGGAGTGCGACTGTCTTCGATCCATTTGCCGGTGCGGGGACGACGCTGCTTGCTGCTGAGAAAATGGGGGTTGAATGCTTGGGAGTAGAAGCTCATCCCTTCGTTGCTAGGATTGCTTCAGCCAAGTTGTTATATCGAACTGACCCCGCTCTTTATTTAGAGCATATAAGAAAGGTCAAAATACGTGCCGAAAATTTGTCGGGCTGTGTAGATAATTATCCGGCTTTGATTCGTTCTTGTTTAAGCGATCGCTCCCTTGAAGGCTTAAATCGATTGTGGCAGGCTTGGAAACAATTAGCTGACGATTCTCCTCAATCCGAGTTGGTATGGCTGACAATTATAGCCATTCTCTGCCATGTTTCCTGCGTTGGAACTGCCCCTTGGCAGTACATCTTACCAAACCAAACCAAAAAATCTGTATTGTCGCCGATGTTAGCTTTTGAGCTAATGGTTCAAACCCAGGTTCAAGACATGAGAATTGCAGGAAAAACAGCAGCTAATACTGCTAAGAGCGTTCGCTCTGATGCTCGGACTTGTCTTGGCGTACCGGATGATTTTGCTGATTTAATCATTACCTCGCCGCCCTATGCTAATAACTATGACTATGCCGATGCTACGCTCTTAGAGATGTGCTTTGCAGGAGAAATTAGTGGAAAAACCGGAAGCATAACGTCCCTCTGTGCGAATGCTGTTTGTGGGTTAGGGGATGATCGAGATTTGACAATAGCTTGTATCAACAGTTCTTAGTTTCGGGCAGAAATTAACAGCGATAGAGCAGGAAATTATTACTGGAAAATGTTAAAATAATAGCGTTATGGTAAACTGTAGTAACGAGCGAATTGGGACAAGTATATGGGAGAGCTTTCGATCGTGAAGTTAGTGGAAAAACACATTATCTCTCGCCACCACTGGAACGCAAATGCTTTGGGGATACAGGGCGTGGTAGTACGGAAAGTTCGGGTTACTCCTTACAAAACGGTTCGATAAAGCAAGTGAGATATTTGTCTATCAAACCTGTAACTATTATTGGCATGAAGAGGCTAGGCTATGGAGTTATCTACTACCACCACCACGATAGATGGCGAGCGCATTCAAGAGTACGCCAAGAAGCTACGCCAAGGGAATTTTTTAGAAACTTTGGCCTTGAATGTAGCAATGGGGATTCATACCGAAATTACTAAAAGGGATGAAACATTAGAAGGCTTTAGTCCTAAGTGTGTTGATGAACTCGAAAAATTTCTCAAAGAGCAGATAGTTGATGATGCTTTCTACTTGACAAAAGCAGAGGAGATATTAAATCATCTGACCCTCTGGCTTCAGGCAGGTAGAACCGAGGAAAATTTATGGAAAAACGTGGCACTTGATTCAGCTTTAATTTTTCTAGAGCCACTCGATTTATCCAATCGGACACTAGATGAGTTAACCGCTATGCTGGGGCTGGCTTCAAAAACAGTTCCCGCAACCGAACCCCAGGTATTTATCAGCACCACAATCACTCAAATACTCACCTCAGCCCCTCCTAGAACGGCTTGCAAGTCCTTATTACGAATTTGGGATTGGCAAGAAGATGCCCATAAAAATGTGTTTTTTCGAGATAATTACAACACGGGTTTTGTTAAGTTAGCCTTAAAGGATAAAGACCCAGTTACTAAAGAATATTTTTACTTTACAGGCAAGGCCGCCTGGGGAATTATTGAGGAATTTGGCAATTTGGGGAAAGATACTGCCAAACTCCACTGTTTACTATCTGCCTATGTTTTTCAACAAGCTGTGCCTTGGAGAACTGAAATTAAGCTAGCTGGAACTGGGAAAAATGGTGGCACTAACCTCATAGACTTAATGGGTTGGGGTGAGCGTAAAGATATGACCACTTCCCAGAAGTTACTCAGGATAGAGCAATGCCTGAAGCTTCTGAGAAGGCTGGACGCTACCATTAAATGGAATATCGGGAAGCTAGGATGCGATATGAATTCCCTCATTTGGGACGTTGCTGTGGAGCGCTACGGGCAGCGTAACATTTTCACAAATGAAATTGATGAACCAACAGAAATAGTAGCCTTCATTCGGGCGGGTAGATGGACTGAGTTTTTCTTTAATAAACCTGGCAAGAATGCCAAGCCTCCAGTGGCCTTATATGAGTTTGGTTGGATTTCAGAATCGACGCTAAAAATGAACCCCTATCATGATGAGCTAGCATTTTTAATTGCCATCAATATAACAACAGAAAGCGCCATTCATACAAATGGAAAATACACGGTTAAGACCGTCCTAGAGATGGTTATGCCGAAAAATCAAATTGAATTAATGCGGTCTGTTAAGTACAAAGCTCAAGATATAAAGGAGCGGTGGGGTAAAGCTTTAATGCGATTGATTGAGTTAGATTGGCAGATTATATATGACTCTGAAACCTACCCAGAATGGTTGCGTCCTGGAAGTACAACAGGTAAACCCAAAGATTGCAAAAAAAGAATTATTGATTTACTGCTAGAAGCTGGCGTCACCATCAAGCCTCCCGGTAAAATTCCTGCCTTGATAGCTGCTAAAAAATCAGCATCTTTGCCCCGGAAACGGAAATCAGCATCTGCTGCCCCGTTAGAGTGGGAACCGATACAGAAGGCTTGTGAAGCAAAGGGTTGGACGAAGCAAAGAGCCATCGCCGAAAAGCTGGGCATATCTCAGCAGCTAGTCTCACAGCTTCAGCGCGGCAAGCCAATTAGCCCCAAAACCGCCGCCCACCTCAGAAAAATCTTGCCTAAAGTGCTACCGGAACTGTCAATCTAGCTTCCCATCCCTTTAACTCGAACTCCAGCCCCAAGCGTAGTAAGGCTGGAGTTTTGCGTAGTAAGGCAAAAATGACCTCAAAATCACCTTCAAACTATTATCTGGCAAGGCTTACGACTTTACTACGGACACACCCGGATCTAGCTACCAAAACACCCGGATCTAGCTACCAAAACACCCGGATCTAGCTACCTCTCAAATTTGAAACCGTTTTACAGCAAGCGTTTCAGAACTTTACTACGCCTGGATTATCTTAATTAATTAATTATCTTTGATCGGCGTGCAAGCAGCGATTTTCAGAACATGAGACAAAGGGATGTTCCCCACTCAAGGAATAGCCCGGTGAAGATTTATCGAGATAGCACAGGCATTGACCTTCAAAATCAGTCCTCACAGAGACTCATAGTCCACTTAACCCCATCTGACCCGTTCATGAGGCGCTCTGGCGGTAGCCAGATTCGGGTGCAACTTGGAGTGCCTTTCGCATTGCTACTAGGCCAGAAGGTCAACACAGCCAACATGGGGGTGCGTTATGGTCTTGTCTAAGTCCACCCTCACTGAATGGCAAGAAAGCGGCGTAGACTCCGCCATCTTCGCCCTCAACGTGCAAACTCTTAGTGGCGACGCCCCCTACGCCTACCTCCTCTACGAAATTAACGCCGCCTCCGGCAGAGTCCACCCCGACGCACAATGGCGGTGGGCCAGAAAACACTACAGCCACATCGAACACGGTGGTTGGTGGTGTTCGGGCCTTGACCCCCTCAACAACTGGCAGCCCATGTATTGGGGCTGCTTCAAACCCTATCAGCCCCGCAACAGCTTCGACCCAAACGGTAAAACCAAGCCCGTTAAATACGAACACCCCCCCAAAACCCCCACCAGAGCCTTCTTCCTGCAAGTCCCAGACCACATCTGGGCAAAAGTTGCAGAACGCCACGGCGTCCCCATCAACCCAGAAAACCCAGAGGACTTAGAGATGGGGAGTACAGGAACGGGGGAGACGGATCTCCCTTTTGCCCCTGTGCTCCTCCGCAACCCCACGAACCCCCCTCAATTCTGGGAATGGGTTTGGCTCAACAACATCCCCGTCATCATCGTCGAAGGCGTAAAAAAAGCCGCCTGCCTGCTCACAATGGGCTACGCGGCCATTGCCCTCCCCGGCGTTACAATGGGTGTCAGAACCAAAAACGCGCTAGGGGAGAAGTGCAACCCCTATCTCATCCCCGAACTCCAACACTTCGCCACCCCAGGGCGGGAAATCTACATCGGCTTCGATCGCGACAGCAAGCACTCTACCGTCCTCAACGTCAACCGCGAGATTGACAAACTCGGCCGCCTGTTCACGACCGCCAAATGCTCCGTCAGCGTCATCACTCTGCCAGGACCGGAGAAAGGCATCGACGATTTCGTGGTAGCCAGAGGCGAGGATGCGCTCATTGCCCTCCAAAACGCAGCACGAGGCTTCCAATTTTGGCAGGATAGGGAATCATGGCTTTTAACCTATCCCGCGTCTTTAACGCTAAATTCTCGCTATCTGGGAGAACTCCCCTATCCAGAGGCCGGCTTAGCCTGCATCAAATCCCCCAAAGGCACCGGCAAAACCCGCTCCCTCGCCCACCTGGTTTCCCACGCCCTCAACACGGGCGAACGCCGCGTGCTAGTCATCACCCACAGGATTCAGCTCGGCCGCGCCATCTGCGCCGGGTTGGGAATCAACTACATCGACGAAACCAAGAACTCGCCGGAAGGCAAATTATTCGGGTACGGCTTGTGTGTAGACAGCCTCCACCCCCACTCAATGGCCCGTTTCAACCCCGAAAACTGGTCTGGGGCGATCGTCCTCATTGATGAGTGCGAACAAGTCATCTGGCACGCCTTGAACTCCAGCACCTGCCGCGAAAACCGCGTCGCCATCTTGCAAACCCTGCAAGAACTCATTCGCACCGTCTTAACCACCGGCGGCTTAATCGTTGCCCAGGATGCTGATTTATCTGATTGCGCGATCGACTACTTGAAGGCGCTTGCTGGCATCCCTCTCGAACCTTGGATTGCCGTCAACGAATGGAAACCTAAAAAAGAGCGGGACGCGATCTTCTACGCCACTCAAAGTCCCGCACCACTATTCGCTCAAATGGAGCAAATTCTGTCGCGAGAAGTCACCGGCTGCGACCTTGAAAGTCGCGCCCTCTGCTGCCCGCTCGATCGAAACAGGCCCCACATTATGGTTGTTGAAGACTCCCAAAAAGTCAAAGGAAAATGGTCGTGTCGCAACCTAGAAACACAACTGCAAAAACGATTTCCCAACAAGCGCATTCTCAGGATTGATAGCGAGTCAGTAGCCGACCCCAACCACCCTGCTTGTGGCTGCGTTGAGAAACTTAATGCCACCATTCAAAACTACGACATCATCATCGCTAGCCCCACCATTGGCACAGGAGTTAGCATCGACATTCGCGGTTATTTTACAGCCGTATTCGGCATTTTCAAAGGAGCAATTGCCGTCAACGATGCCTTGCAAGGTCTCGCTCGCGTCAGGGATGAAAATGTTCCAGTCTTTGTTTGGACAGCGCCCTTTGGCATTGGCAAAATTGGCAACGGCAGCGCTTCTTACCGAGCTCTCCTCGCTTCCCAGCAGAAGGTTATCAAAACCAATATTCGCTTGCTGCAAGGAGTTGACTTCGACATCGACGCGGCCCACGACCCGGTTCACCTGAGAACTTGGGCAAAAATGGCTGCTAGAATTAATGCCGGAATGTGGCATTACAGGGAGGCGATTAGGTACAGCCTAAAAGCTGAAGGGTTTCAGGTAAAACTGTGCCGAGAAAATCAGCTAGAACAACTCCTTTTAGAGGGATTAGCGCAGCAAATAGCAGCCAGCGCGGTCAAAAACTGGAAGCTCTTGCAGCAGCTTGTCCGGGAGGTTGATGCTCGGTTAAATGAATTAACTCTCCGAAATGTCGGAGCTGCTCTGGTTAAGGAAGAGGCTGAGTCAATTCAGCAAGAGAACCGCAGGGTAGAAGCGGATGCTGTTGCTGGTGCTCCTGATATTACTCTGTCTGAGTATCTGAAGTTGAAGGACAAGCGCTCCAAGACAAACGGCGAACTCAATCAAGAGCGCAAGTACCAACTGCAAGAGACTTATGGTGTGTCGGTGACGCCCGAGCTGAAATTGAAGGACGACGACGGCTGGCTGCCTCAAATTCGCCTGCATTACTATTTGACCCATGACCCAGAGTTTGTCAGGAAACGAGATAAAAATCACTTGGCAGGCCATCAAGAAAGGGGTCAAGGGAAGGTTTGCCCGCAAGATTTGCGCTTCCTGAAAGCTTCTGTGGAAGCTCTCAAAAAGTTGGGGCTGATGGAATTCTTTGACTCAGACAGGGAGTATCGAGGGACTGACCCGGAGGTGATAGCCTTTGCTCAAAGGGTTAAGCAGTATTCTGCGGACGTGAAAGATTTTCTGGGTATCAACGTCCACCCTAATGCCCACCCAATGGAGGTGGTTCAGTACGTTTTGAAGGGGAAGCTGGGCTTTACCCTGCGACTGGTTCGCCAAGAAAGGTCGGAGGAACGAGATGCTTTGGGCAAGTCCAAGCGCATTCGAGTTTACCAGTTCCATTTCCCCAACGACGGCAGGTCGGCGATTTTTGCAGCTTGGCAGCAGCGGGATGAGAAGGCTATCTCTTTGGCAGAAACCGTGGCTCCATGTTTGGAAGGGGTTCCTGGCGGCACAGGGTCGGATAAAGATATGAAGATATCGGGGGGTGTGCCACCAATTGATGAAGCTGCGAACGCAGGACACTCATTGAAGGTGGGCGCGCTTGTGCGGTTTGTTGGTGAGGTTCAAAAATATGTGGTTAAAGCTGTCTCAGGCGCTCGAGTGATGGTGGAATCGTTGCTTTCGGGTGCGATCGTCCACACTTGCGATCGCCGTTTGGAGCTGGCGGATTGAGGGGCAAGGTGAGAACGCTGCCAAAAAGTGCGATTCGTTTAGTCCCAGCGCGACCTGTAAAGGATTGTCTGTTCCGCAGAGCCTACTCTGCTAAGGACTTCACAGCCTTTACCCTCATGTAAAAGACTCATCTGAGTCCGGCCGCGTCTCAGTACAGTATTAGACGCTCGCGGCGCCGGCTCGCCGAAAAAATACTTTTCAAACGCGATCTCGACGGGAATTCGCGGATGGAACGATCGCGCTCACCTATGCGTGCGGTCTCAGACTATATTGCCTCGAAAGACCGCAATACCCCTATCGCAGGAGTTCTGTGGGGGGCGCAGTTGGCGCTCTTCAAAGCAAGTAATGCTGCGAGCGATCGCCAATAAACATATCTCAAGCCAATAAATAATAACTCCGACAGGTATCCGGTAAAAACTTGAAAGATTCCAATCCCTCACAAGTTAAATTAGAGATTTGTTTGATAGAGGATAGCGTCTTTCCAAACGCTTCATCTCTGTTGGCATATCTGTCAGTTGTCGCGCGCTCAGCAATCGATGCTACCTAGCCTCCCATCATATCTTTGAAGTGCGTGAATATCAGACGATTGTGCTTGCATCCGCTTGCAATTAATGCAGGCTCTAATATTAGAGATTTTCATTGAGTGATTTAAAGAAATGTCGCTCTGCAATTTCTCTAGCGAGAAATTGATCTGAAAATTTATCAAAACAAATCAGGTGCAATAGATGCACAGTTAAAAACTCATGTCAATCCCAAAAGGAAAGCGAGATTTGATTTCAATTTTGCCACTAAAACATTTGAAGGATATGCCGCCTGCAATTGAATTGCCTGCCAACTTTGCCAAAATTCATCCCCCGCGCTTTAACTGTGGCGAAATGGTGCGCTGGACGGGTGTTAGCGAAGAAGCTGACAGAGGAATGGTTATCGGCAAATTTTACAACTACGAACAATGTCAATGCTGTTGGATGTGGTGTTATATCATTTGCCTTACTCCTGATTCCAAAAGTGCAACGTGGTGTCAGTTTGATACTGCCTGGGAGGAAGATTTGGAGAAGTTTGAGGATGATAAAAAAGCAGCAGAATCTGACCGATAGAGAACGCAATTTGATTGCAGTTTACAGTCAATGCCAACTGCGAATGACACCGAGGCAGTTTTATGCAAAGTGGGGAGTGAGTTATGAGGAAATCGCTTTTATTTGTTCTCGTTCTGATTCTACAGTGCGGCGTTGGTTTAAAACGGGTAAAAATCGCAGATTTCCTACTGCTGTCGATTTGCGTCATTTGGCTTTAATGGATTTTTTGCTGGAGCATTTTGAGGAAATTCCAGAGACATTGGTGGCTTTCCTGTGTCCGCCTTGCGAAGAGAATAGCCTGGATTAATAGTGGCGCGTATAACGGAAAGACTGTTTAGGGCAACGACTGTATACGTTGTCGCAATCATATACTGCTGACTTGTTCTAACAGTTTTGTTGGCTGCTATACATCAAGCTTTTTCAGCATCAAAAAATAATTGGAGCTTGTCTTAGCACAAACCTTGTCAAATATCAATGTCACCGTGACCTGTCTTTGACAAGATTATTCAATTACTGTCTTGGCAAGCAATGAAACAAGAGCACAATCTGTTACTTTTAATGCTGAGGTACTAAAATGACCTACTCTGAAAAATTGCACCCGTGGTGTATCATTAGCCTGCTTCCTAATTGTCAGCGTGTTATTGTGGCACGATTTCGTAAGAGAAACGATGCAGACGATCATCTACGGGTTTTGAAGCGGTTAGTTAAAACGCGCACATTTGTGATTATTTTTGACATCCAACCAAAGCCTACTGTGCCTAAAGAATAATGGCGAATGCAGCGAAGGTTTAAAATCGAGTTAATCGAGATACCTGCGTTAGTTGAATAACCGAGTTTCCAGCGATTTCTCCCAGCGACAGTACCTACTGATAGCTGGGAGAATTTTTTATCAATTGAATGCTCTTAACTAAATAAATTGTTAGCATCCGAGTTTTTAAATTGTACTAACTACAAGTTTTTATCATAGTCTTGATTGACGCTTTAGAGCTATCGCATTTGTACGGATAATTACAATTGTATGAGTAAATATACTCTGATTAATAGCTGTGCAATCGTAGATATGGCTAATAGTAGTATAGCTTGCGATCGCAACAGAGCCTCCCTCTAACAACAGCTAATTTATTTCCTGCAATTGGTGGCTCAAGAATCCTTTGTTAAGGACACCTGCAAATTTAAAGCTACCCCCTAGCGGGAGAAGTTAAGTGATAACTAACTTCTTGGCATTATGAACGCTAACAACTCTCTTATAAACCCCCACCACACTTTTCCTGAATCAGCAAGCCAGGAATCCCCTCAAATAAAAGAAGTAGCTGCCGTAATTTTTCCTTTCCTCATTCCCGCACCTTCTCAACAATATCCCTTCACGTTAAATGATA
The DNA here is from genome assembly GCF_036701585.1 of Microcoleus sp. POL10_C6. NCBI lineage: Bacteria > Bacillati > Cyanobacteriota > Cyanophyceae > Oscillatoriales > Microcoleaceae > Microcoleus > Microcoleus sp. POL10_C6. Next base: position 150,257 of record NZ_JAUBRB010000004.1, read on the forward strand.
TCGTTAAAACTGGCAACCAATACGGTACTGTTACTTCTCTCAACAAAAATGAAAAACCTGTGACAATTACTTGGGACGCAATTTCCGGTCAAGATTCATTTTCTTGGACTTATAACCTCGACGAAATCCGCGTCCTCAAAATCTCTCTCGTTCCTAAGTTTATCCCTAAAAAGACTGCTGGAGAACTTCCAGCTTGCACAACTATCGTACTCGCTAATTCCGAACAAATACAATTTAGTAACGCAACTCGTTTCAAAGTAGAATCGCTGAGTGAACACCACATTCTTATCTCTACTCTCGACCAATCTTATCTCTTTCCCATCAACTTGTTTCCCGGCTACCTGACAAGTTGTACTATAGATATTCCTGCACCCCAGCAATTAAAAGACACCCGCTGTTTGTCTGTCAATGAACTCAGAATCAGAGCTAAGACGCATTTAGCTCTTGAAGTGCCCGATAATTTCTTAGAATTCGCTATGCCGCTCCAAAAACAGCAGTTGAAAGAAAAACTAGCTCGACAATTGAGCGAAGAAAATTACGAACTTCTTGACTTTGACGTAGCTTGGGAAGAAGCCTGGAAGCAGCAGTTAGAAAACCTAGCCAAGAAACAAGGATTCTACGGATTTAGAGAGGGAGATTGCATTTTACAGCACCGAGAAGGAGTTCAACGAATGGGGACAGTCCAACGCTTGAACGTTGAAGAGCCACGTCCATTTCACATCCATTGGAACAGCGGAGAACTCCTAAGTTACAGCTTGACAGAACTCAAAGGTTTAGGTATTGCCCGCATCGAACCTATTGTTAAATTATCGCCCAATGTGGCTTATCAAATTAGCGAAGACGGCTCCTACTTTACAGCTTGGATTGGGTTCCGTACTAAAGCGTTAGCTAAGGCGTGGCTAATACCTGTCAAAAAGCTAGTCGGCCACCTGAGCAACTTAATTGATTGCCAAATTTCCGAACTTCAACATACAGGTTATAAATACGAGTACGCTGTAGAATGTCCCAGACATAAAACATTAAACAAGCGTTTAGAAGCTCTCGCCAAAGTTGCTGAACTTGATTTAGAAAGGACGCCATTTACGAGATGAGTGGGAAGTAGCAAGCACTTCGTAGGGTGTGGACGGTGCTTCTTTGGTGGAACAAAAAACAGAAAAATTTCCTATTTGTCTTAAAATTTTTATTAACAAGACTTAGGAATCTTCCTTGCCCGGAATCTAAAAAACCTACTCTTGAAAGACTTCCCCGTCAAGCTAACGCTTAATCAGAAATTGATAAAATTAGTAATGGACAGTAACTAATGATTCAAACCTTACTCGAACAACCCCAAAAACTTACACAATTTCCCTTCACGCTCAAACCGCAACAGCAGCAAGCCATCGACAAATTAAGAAGCTTTCTAACCACTACCGAGTCATTCTTCTTGCTGTGCGGCTACGCAGGAACTGGAAAATCCACAATCGTCTTTCAAATTATCCAAGAACTCTTGAGTCAAAGCAAACGCATTGCCCTCACAGCACCTACTAACAAAGCAGTCGGCATCCTCAGAAAAATGGCAGCGTCTCAAGGCATTTTCGGAGTAGATTTTATGACAATACACCAACTTTTAGGATTAGGCATGGTCAGAAAAGAACAAGAAAAAGCTTTGTCACAGACAAGTTCCAGCAGCCTTCACCTCTACGATATCATCTTCCTCGACGAATGTTCGATGGTTGGAAGCGAATTGTGGAAATGGATAGAACGCAATTTTGAACGCACATTCTTTAATCACCGCAAGCTAATTTTAATGGGCGACCCCGCTCAGCTCAATCCTGTAGGAGAAAAAAAGTCGCCTGCTTTCAGCATTACCAATAAAGCTGTACTGACCAAAGTTGTCAGGCAAGCAGGGGAAAGCCCTGTGCTCGATTTCATAACAGAATGCCGCTCTTTTGTCAATAGCAAAGCAGACATATTTTTGCCACACTCTAAATACAAAAAAGGAGACAAGTCAAACGGTGCATTCAAAGTTAAATCAGAAACGCTGCTACAATATGCCGTCAAAACGATCGATCTAGAATTTAGTCAAAATCCCGATCGCTTCAGAATTCTGTGCTGGACTAACAAACGAGTCAGATACTACAATCAGCTTATCAGAGAACAAGTCTACGGTCAAGCTGCACCCCAATTTGTACCGGGAGAAAGGCTAATTACCAAAAAACCCGTCATGGCACCTGACGGCAAAACCGTAATTTTGCCGACTTCAACGGAATTTACCGTCAAGGAAGTTGAGATTAACCAGCACGGAGGCTATCGAGTTTGGCTGCTAAAAATTGTGACTGATGACGGTTTATTTCGGCAAATCTTTGTCCTGCACGAGTCTGAAAATAAGCGCTACCAGGCTGAACTTAAAGAAAAGCTAAAGAGTGCTAAACGCAATGGATTTCTTTGGAGGAAATATTACTGGTTCAAAGATGACTTGTTTGCTGAAATTAACAATTGCTTTGCTCTGACTATTCACAATTCGCAAGGCAGCACTTTTGATGAAGTTGGCATTGACGGAAGCGACCTTTTCAGCAGATTGTTAATCGGTCAAGATTTGAGCAGTCAACAGAAACTTAAAGAGTACCATCGACTTTATTATGTCGGTGCAAGCCGCTGCCGATATCGGATATTATTTGTTGCCCCCAATGACTCGTACTCAAACAATAAAATTCTCAAGTACAATGTAAACTTCTCAACCAAGAGGTAAAGTCTTCAACCAAGAGGCACATACGTTTGTAGAAAACAGTCAGTAACACTCAACTTTCAAAAAGCTTCTCCATCGGGACTTAGGCTGCATAAATCAATTTTTACACTATCTGTAGTAGTAACGTGTGCCATCAGCACCTACAAGTACAGTCCTGGGCGCAACTGGCACAATTAGTAAGGTGCGCTACTATCCCAAACCCTCGATAATCGCCTTATAACGAAAGTCTGACGCACCCTACAAATCGATTGGACTATGCCAGTTGCGTAATTCCTAAAGTAGAGTCTGTGCGTAAGTCCTATTTATAAAATAAGGCGAACAAGGAAACGAAAGGGCAAGGGGAAAGAGAAGATAAAGATGGAGAAAAAAACTTTAGTTGTGGGTTGATAGCAACGCTCAAAAAATCAATAATTGTATCGATACCCACCGAGTTAGATACAAAATGTCTACCCTTCAATCCTATGTTTTTAAGCGTGGGTTCCTTCTCTTTCTCCTTTTCCTTCTCTTTCTCCTTTTCCTTCTCTTTCTCCTTCTCCTTCCCCTTCCCACTCCTCTTTCTCAACAACCTGAATAAGTGCTGCTACCGCAGCGGCCAATCGCACCCCTGACACCAGACTAATTATGGCAAAATCTCGACTAACAGGAACACCCCCTAAAGAGGAAAATTTGGAGAGAACAGTTAAGAAAAAACGCTCGAGTGCCACAGCACATAATTCTGCCAAAACTGTGAAGAAATCAGTCAAAGCAACAACTGAAACTGACTCGGTTTGCGAACCCTTAACAATCTCTCCACAAAAAGTAGAAGCCTCGCAAACTTGCACAAATTTTGCAGCACTTCCAGCCGTCGATGCTCCTTCTCTAGAAACATTGTCAAATGAGGCAATATTGCCTTCCCCTTCTACTCTCCCATCAGCTATTGAAGTTGCCTGCAATTCAAGAGAATTCAACGATTATATACAAGCCCTGAAAGGCATCATTCCCAGCAATAGCAGCCATCCCATTTTGTCCAATATTTTGATTGAAGCTGATGCAGAAACTCAACATTTGCATCTAACTGCCTACAACTTAGAATTTGGAATGCAAGTGAGCTTTGGTGCGAATGTCAATCAATCTGGAAAGCTTACCATCCCCGCACCCATACTTGCTGACATTCTGGGAAAATTTCCTAACGGCAGCCTTACCTTAAAGAGTTCTTCTGAAATTATTAAAGGAAGCCACGTTCCATCAGTCAGTGCCACTCTGAGTGCGTCAAGAAGCAAGCACGCCATTCGCGGGCTAGCTGCGGACGAATTTCCGGCTATCCCCAGCGTTCAACAGAAACTTGTAACGCTTCCTGCTAGCGTGTTAATTTCTGTCCTAAAAGCTAGCTTATTTGCTGTAAGTTCTGAGGAAAACAAACGCATTTTAACAGGAGGGAATTTTCAACTCAGTCACGACGCAGACAGAGGACTCGATCAACTGAGAGTTTGGACGACAGATGGGCATCGGATAGCAATGGTTTTAGGATTGAACGAAAGCGGCAATTCCTATCTTTTGAGCCGTCAAGTAGTTAATTTTACTGTCCCTGCTAAGGTACTCCGGTTATTGGAGCGTTCTTTGAATTCTGCTGACAAAGTTACGATTTACTATGAAGGTTTGCCAGAGCAACCTAGTAATTTTGTCGCATTCGAGTGGAATAATTGGCGGTTGACAACGAAGTTGCTAGAAGGGCAATATCCAATTTGTGACCAAATTATCGCTCCCTATCGGCATCAATTTAGCCATCAAGTGGTGGTTGAGAGGCTGAGCTTTTTAAAAGCCTTAGAGAGGTTAGCTTCTCACAGCGACAAGTCTCACCTAACAGCTATTTTAGAATTCGATTTAGATGCCCAACAAGTGCGAGCATCACTCAACAATACTCTCAGTTCAGGAACTGAGACAGTTGATGCCAAGCTATGGGGTTGTGAGTTTTGTCTCAAGTGTGACATCCGCTATTTGATTGATACAGCCAAAGCAATTTCCAGCTCTGATTTGCGGGTGTTAATGGCAACTCCTACCGCTCCCCTACTGATTGCACCGTTTGGAACGCCTGCGTCGGGTACAGAGGCTTTAGAGTGCGAATATATTGTCGCTCCGCAAGAATAGTCGTGCATGTGGGAGTGGCATCTATATTTGATGCCCTCTCCTGCAAAAATTTGGAGCCTATTGCTGTAAGTAGTTGGACAGAATTAATTACACAAAATAAAATCTAAAATTTTCTTCCTGTGAGCCTTACAAAATTATATCTGGGTAAATATTTCTGTCCAACTACTTATAAATTAGGAGGGTTTAAGTGGTTTTTGCCCATACCACAGTAAATTGTCTACAAACACCACATATATTTTACTACTTTTTTTTTAGCTAAGCAACGATTTTGCTGGTAAATTAGTGAGTTTTAATGTCTCTCTCCATTGGTTTAAATAAGCTCGCGACAGCCGACAATTGGCATCTTTAAAACTCCCTACATCGCAAGTAAGCGGGGTGTAAATTGCCCCAGTATTGGGATCTGGAATCAGTTTCCACTCGCTCAAACCTTTTGCTTTCGATTTTTCCTTCATGCCGTGCTTTTTTGCTGTATCTCAGCAGCAGATGGTTTAGCAATTTTTTCTTGCGGTAGTGTGTTCGGCGCGCCAGCGCCAACAACTGAGCCAGGACTTACGCAAAAAATACTTGGTAACACTATTGGTAGCGGTAAAATGCACAATTTTTATACTACAGATAGAGCTTATGCGTAAGTCATATGAGTTTAACTTCAGGCACGGCTCACGGCTCCCCTATCGGGGAATAGTTACCAGAAGTATTCTAACGACTCAAAATGTACCAACCACTGCACCTCAAATACCGCCCCAAAAACCTACAAGAATTAGTGGGTCAAGACACCATCAAAACAACCTTGACCAATGCCATCACCTCCGACAAAATTGCTCAAGCTTACCTATTTACTGGCCCCAGAGGAACAGGCAAAACTTCAACCGCTCGCATTCTTGCTAAATCCCTCAATTGTTTGAATAGCAAAAAGTCAACCGCCACTCCTTGCGGAGAATGTTCAAGCTGCAAAACTATTGACTCCTGTTCAAGCTTAGACGTAACTGAAATCGATGCTGCCTCTCACAATGGCGTGGATGATGCCAGAGAATTAATACAACACAGCAACTTTGCCCCAGCGATGAGCCCTTACCGCATCTGGATTTTAGACGAGTGCCACCAACTCAGTACCAGCGCTCAAAATGCTCTCCTCAAATGCCTTGAAGAACCTCCGGCTCATGTGGTGTTTATTCTCTGTACGACTGAAGCACATAAAGTCCTGCCGACAATTATCTCCCGCTGCCAAACTTTTAACTTCCGAGCCTTGTCAGTTGATGCTATTATCGGACAATTGCACAAAATTAGCTCCACTGAATCTATTGAGATCGCAAGTGAGGCCATGCGGGCGATCGCTCGTACCTGTGACGGGGGGTTAAGAGATGCCCTACAATTACTTTCTCAGCTTTCACTGCTAAACTCAGAGATTACCCTAACTCAAGTTGCAGAAGTATCTGGCAGTATCAGCGAGCAAGAGTCGATCGCCCTTCTCAAAGCCATTCATTCTGGCGATACCTTAAGCGTACTGCAATCTTCGAGAACGCTCATTGACAGCGGCAAAACCCCTAAACTTATTCTCAGCAGCTTGCTAGCAGCAATGAGAGATTTGCTCATTGTCAAATCAACGGGCCACTGCCAGAATTTAATTGCAGGGCCAGTAGGCTACTCACAACTGCGCTCGCTCGCTCTTCATCTCGATTTTGAAACAATTGATGCGGCTTGTACACAATTGCAAAAATCAGAATTTCAATTGAGAACTAGCACTAATGCGGCTACCTGGTTAGAAGTTTGCCTGCTGAACTTGATGCTGTCAAGCAAACCTGTAGCCAAGGAAATGCGATTGCCGGCAACTTTCCCATCTAATCAGCCCGACAAATTTGATAAAACCCCTCAAAAAATAGAGGCAGATTCTCCTGACTTTGAGACAACTTGGGCGCAAGTAGTAGCAGCAGCGAAACCAGGCAATCGTAGCCTCTTAAACCGCGCTCAAATTGCCGAACTTTCTGCTGATTCATGTGTGTTAGTAGTAGAAAGAAAATACGCCAACAAGTTTCAGAGTCACCTTGAATCCGTGCAGCGGATTGTTACTAAAGCTTTAGGCCGCTCTGTTACTGTCACTGTCAAACAACAGGAGGAGTTAGCAGCATGATTAGCATCCTAATTGGGAATGACACCTACGCAATTGAACGAGAAGTTGAAAATTTTAAGACTCAAACTCATCCTCTATGGCGAGATTTCAACATCCACCGCTTCGATGCTTCTTCCCTGGATGCAGCCCTCTCTGCTGCTGCTTCAGTTCCTTTCGGCGGAGGAAACAAACTTATGGTCGTTGAAAATTGCGATTTCAAGCAATTTGGAGAAATGGGGCTAGAATTGCTGCAAATTTTGCCCCAATTACCTGTTACAACGCACTTAGTCTTCACTGCTGCTGTTATCGACAAACGGCTCAAGGTAGTCAAGCATTTATTGCTGTTTGGTAAACTTAAGGAGTTTACTCTCATTCCCCCTTGGCGTACTGATTTGATTGAAAGTGCGATCGCTACTACTGCTAAACAAAAGAATCTCTCAATTGCCAGAGATGCTGTCAGCTATCTAGCAGTAGCAATTGGCAACGATTCTGCTAGAAGAGTCAGTGAACTAGAGAAATTAGCCATTTATGCAGCAGGCGCTCGCATTACGAAAGAAGCTGCTAAAATCCTCGTTCCAGCTACCACAGCCAACTGTTTTCAACTTGCCGAAGCTCTTTTAAAAGGTCAAGCAGTGGCGGCAATTAAGGTGCTTGATGAATTGCTATCTCGGGCCGAGTTTCCTTTAGCAATTATTGCCACTCTCCAAACTCAGTTTAAAACTTGGTTGTGGGTAAAAGCTACTATCAATTCCGACCAACAACGTTCTGATAGCGAAATTGCTAGTATGTGCGGAATTAGTAACCCCAAACGGCTGTATTTCCTTAAGCAGGAGGTTAAGGAAGTATCTGCGAACTTCTTAAGTCGATCGCTCTCCATTTTGTTTGATTTAGAAATTGCTCTCAAAACAGGAGATAAGCCTGACTCGATGTTGCCTGCTTTGCTCAGCATCACTCAACTCACTCACCTTAAATAACAGGAAAGCGCTGCCGAGTTAATTCGGCAGTCTTTCCTTAACAATCCTGGAGGCAAAAACTGCTTTGCAACACTATTGGTAGCAGTAAGGTGCGCGGTGTACCCTACAGATAGAGTTTATGCGTAAGTCTTAATTAATTGTAGTGATAAAGAAGTTGTTTTTATCATTAATTTATCAAAGAAGTTTTTGAGTTTATTTATCGCACTAGGTCGCTATTTTTGTTTAATAACAGCTCATCTTTCCTGCATCATCCAAACGAGAAAGCCCAAGATTTGCTCAACAGGAGGTAGTGGATAATCTGTAAGTTGACACTCCCACCGCTAAAGGGGATGGGATTCTTTAGAGATTTCGCTCTAAATATCCCAAAGAGACAATTGCTTGCCCTGTGGGTTCTCGCCCACACGCCGTTTGCCTTTTAAAGGCAGCGTGTTAACTGACGAGCGTTCGTACAATTCAACCTCAAAGAGATTCAACTGTACTGGTTTCGACGAGTCCCGCCGTACCATTTTCGATTTAATCTTTTTGACAATATTCAACTTGTAGGTTTCTATCGCCTTAACTTTCACATTCCTTGCAGCTTGCAAATTTGCATCATCAATATGCCCACAATTGGTACAGATAAACTTTTCACCATTGCGGCTATCTTTATCAATATGCTTACACTTGCTACAAGTTTGACTGGTATGCCTTGGGTTAACTCGGTACAGCTTCTTGCCTGACTTCACAGCCAAATATTCAAGTTTTTGAGTTAACGCATACCAACTCGCATCAGCGATAGAACTATTTAAACCACGTTTAGCCGATTGACCGTTGGGGAGAAATCTACCAGATTCAGATTTAACAGGTTTGCACCGCTTCATCATGTTTTGTATCTGTAAATCTTCAACTACAACTGCATCGGATCTTTTAATAATCCGATTAGCTACATCCCACTGGTAAGATTCGCGACGCTGTTGAATTTTATTGTGCAGCTTGCTCACTCTAAGTTGAGCTTTACTGCGATTCTTACTACCTTTTTGCTTACGGCTAACCCGTCGCTGTCTGATTCGCATCAAACGCTTAGCTTTCTTGTGGGTAGCAAATCGCGGATTATCAATGGCGCTGCCATCAGAGAGATAAACCAATTTACCTAACCCCATATCGCAGCCAGTGATAGTTTTGATTTCACTATCTGGAATTACTGGGAAGCCTGGTATATCTTTGTTTTCTATCCTGACCGAGATATACCATCCATCAACTTTCTGTCTGATGGTTACGGTTTTAATCTCAAATCCTTCGGGGATAACGCGAGAGTTGTAGAAACGCAGCCACCCAATTTTAGGGAGGTAAACTTTGTTACCTTTAATCTTGATTCTTCCTGGTTTGTAGCTAAACGATTTGAAATCGTGACGGCGCTTAAACTTCGGAAACCCTGCGCCCTTAAAAAACTTATTAAAGGATTCATTAACTCTGGCTGGAATTGACTGCAATACTCCAATATCAATACTTTGATACCAAGGTCTTGCCTCTTTTAACTCTTGCAGATTTGCATCTTGCATTAATGATGCTGACCGCTTAGGAGATGTATCTTTATATCCTTCTTTTTGGGCTTTACCGCCGCCCTCCTTCCAGGGGTTGGCGAGTTGGGTTCCTTTAGTAATACCGCAAGTCAAAGGCGTTATTTCTACCTGAGTCCTCAAGTCGCAATAATCACCGCAAATAAACTGCTGATGCCAACCATCAATCCTGTCACGCAAGCACCAATTGTAATTCGCTCTCAACATATCGAGCCACTGGATTAGTTTTTGGGATTGCTGCTGATTAGGTCTAAGTTTGTATTTGAAGCTTAAAAGCAAATTGCACCACCTCCTTAAATTATTGTACGAGGTTATTGTAGATGTTGACGACTTAACGACAATCAATATGCAAGATAAATACAGACTAAAGATTACATCAGTAACGCTTATTAGATACCATTTTGTTTGGATTCCAGCTAGACGCAAGAAGGTGTTGATTGGTGCAGTGTCCGAACGCTTAAAACAACTACTGACAGATAAGTGTAATTAGCTCGTTGTAATCGCGCAGTGAGGTGGAAGTCTAAGTAGTTAAACAAAATTAATTACACAAACAACTAATATGATATAATAAGAAACATTAAGTTTGGTTCAAAGAGGTTTTATATGTTTTTACTTCGAGATATCAATCCACTTTCCTTGAAATTGCTAAACCGAATTTATCGCGAAAGCAGACATCATCAAGTGCGCCAGAGAGCCCATTTTCTAATTTTAGCTTCACAAAACATCAAAAATAAAAATTTAATGAAAATCTTTAAAATTAGTTATAAGACCATGTATAACTGGTTGAATCGATGGGAATATGAGGGGATGCTCGGATTATATAATAAACCAGGTAGAGGCAGAAAAGAAACATTTAATTCCGCACAATCCGATCAAATTAGAGACTGGGTAAAATTGCAACCAAAACAATTAAAGCAAGTAGTACAAAAAATCAAAAAAGAATGGTCGGTTAATATAAGTACGGAAACAATTAAGAGAATAATTAAAAAAAAAGAATGAGTTGGCATAGGATGCGTCGAGGTGTCGGCGGCAAGCCAGACCCCATAGACTACAAGGAAAAAAAAGAAAAGTTGTCAGAATTAAAACAATTAGAAGATGAGGGAAAAATTGATTTATACTATTTGGATGAATCCGGATTTTGTGGCATCCCTTGTGTCCCTTATGGATGGCAAGATATTGGTGAATATTTGTCAATTGATAGTCGTAGAACTAAGCGTTTAAATGTCTTGGGAATCCTGAATCGGCAAAACACTCTGCATGCTTATGTTTCAGAGCAGACTATTAATTCTGATGTAATCATAGCCTGCATAGATACTTTCTTTCCTGTGGTGGAGCGTCCAACAGTTATTGTAGTAGATCAAGCTTCTATTCATACTAGCAATGCCATTTTCGAGAAAATTGAAGAATGGAAAGAACGCGGTTTAACTATATTTGAATTACCTACTTATTCACCTGAATTGAATTTAATTGAGATTTTGTGGCGGTTTATCAAATATCAATGGCTCGAAATAGATGCCTACTCTAGCTGGCAATCTCTTGTTTCATCTGTAGAAATAATTCTTAAAGAATTTGGAGATAATTATGTAATTAATTTTGCTTAACTACTTACCGCTTTGTTGGTTCCTGAACCCAAACCCATAATTGCCACCAAATTCAGTCCGACTCCCAGTTGGTTTTTTTGGAATTTCCTCTCTCCTTCTTTTTCCTACCTATCGGTAGTAAGAGAGAAAAGATTCATTCTTAGAGTGACCAATGCCTCCCAATTATATCAACCTTCTTTCCCAACTAATAGCCAGACATGATTTTCACCCAAATAACTTTCCAGAAGCAAGCCATTTGCAGCCAACTGCAACAGCCGATTTGTGTGAGTTTTTAGGCGAAGAGGTTATTTATCAGACAATCGCGACTGCTACAACTCCTAAGCTCTACAAAATTCCGCAAGACTTGCCGCCTTCAATAATTTCTGCTTTGCACAGCCAAGGCATTCAACAGCTTTATTCGCACCAAATTAAAACACTCAAAGCCGTGCGCCAGGGCAAAGATGTCATCCTCAGCACAGCAACAGCTTCTGGCAAATCTTTAAGTGCGTACTTGCCTATTTTAGAGGGCATTCTCCAACATCAATTTACTGCACTCTCTATTTATGGCTTGAAAGCTTTAACAGCCGACCAAAGTCAAAAACTTGCCGATTTGCTCCAACTGATTCCTGAGCCTGCGCGCCCGCGCCTTGCCCTTCTAACTGGAGATACTCCTCCCAAAACCCGAGAACAATTATTAGCTGCAAATCCCAGCATAATCAGCGCCACACCAGAGTTAATTCACTATGCGCTGAAAGGCGTTCACTGGAGTCAGCCTTGGCAGCATTTTTTAAGTCGCCTCCGCTATATTGTCCTAGATGAAGCTCACACTTTTAACGGAGTTTACGGAGCTAACATGGCTAGCTTAATTCGCCGATTAAAATTGGCAGTAGACGAGCGCGGAGGTTGTTCTCAAAAACTGCAATTCCTGATGTTGAGTGCTACCGTTGGCAATCCCGTTAAATTAGCGAAGTTACTATCTGGTAGAAGTCGAAAGCGAAATATCAATGAACCCGAGCGGTTAGTTTGGATTAACTCTAGCGGAGCTGCTGTCCCAGAACGGCAATTAATTGTTACTAAACCGACTCATGATGCTAATTCCGATGTTGCTCGCATCATTATGTTTTTGTTGCAGCAAGGGCAAAGTGGAATTTGCTTCGGTAACGGCAGACAAGCAATTAAGAACTTGTGGGCAACTTTTAAGCAAGAAGCTGTAACTCAAACTAACTCGGGAATTGAGTCGCAAGTAGCAATTTTCTACGGCAGTTTAACAAGCGAGCGCCGCATGGAAATTATTAACTCTTTGCAGTCAGGAACAGTTAAGTGTATCCTCAGCACTAGCGCTCTCGAAGCAGGAATTGATTTGCCTCAACTTGACTTTGCTATTATTAGGGGATGGCCGGGAAGCTTGCAAGCTTTTAGGCAGAGGGCTGGCCGGGCTGGTCGCGCAAACTCCGGTTTAATTGTCTTCATTCCTATTGCACAATCACCTTTGGATAACTATTTTGCCGAGCGCCCTGAATTGTTGGTGTCAGCCGAATCTGAATTGGTGAGCTTTAATGCCAATTATCCCATAGATATTGCCAAACATTTGATGTGCGCGGCTGTCGAAACAGGCATTCCTGCCAGTAAGCTCAAGCACTACTTTGGCAAGAGCGCTCCTCAAATTGCAACGGCTTTAATTGAGCAAGGTGTTCTTCACAGAAGCCGGGATAAATTATGGGCTAAGGGCTTTCCCCATAAAGATGTAAACTTTCGAGGGGGAACGGGTTCTAGCACGATACAACTGGTGGATGCGGAGACTCAAGAAGAGATTGAACTCCTCAGTGCGGAGATTGCTTATCGAGAGGTATTTCCTGGTGCTATTTACCGCACGCAAAACTCAGACGGCTGTTTGGTGACTTATACTTCGCGCTCACTCTTGAATGGCAAAGCTATTTTGCAAAACACCCCTGAAACTCGACTGTTTACTGTAGCGATTAGCCACACTCATACCAGCCTCAAGCAGAATTTGAGTTTGCCTCAACAAATCCCGTTGGTCATTCCAGAAGTTGAAGGAAATGTTCAAACCAATTCAACGGATAGTAAGGCAATTCCAGCTCAAGCTATTCTGGAACTGGTTTGGGGAGAAATTAGCCAACTCGTCACTGGTTATCAATTATTAACTCGCAATTACGAGTTAACTTGTCTCAATAGAAAGTGTGTCAATTACAAAGAGCATTTACCAAAATGTACTGCCTGTCCTGTTTGTGGCAAGAGAACTCGCTCTGCTGAGCTAACATCGGTTCTTAATGAGGTAAACTTTGAGCAACCTTACGAAATCAAATTTGCGACTCCTGTACTGCAAATTAGTTTTAATTCCCCGGTTGAATGTTATCTGCAACACGTAGTAACAGCTACCCGCCAGGAATTGCTTCAGTCTCAACAGCCGATTCCTCCCGGATACCAGCAGTTGTGGGAGTACCCCGCGAATTTGTTGGCTATTCACAGTTTCGGCCATCAAATTTTAGCAGCTTTACCTCTGACTATTTTGGCTTCACCTAATGATGTGAATTTTCTAGTAGAGAAGAGAGGTGCAAATGACTATGCAGGACTCTTTTACGATTTAGCAGAAGGAGGTTCGGGAACCTCGGAAGCTATTTTTCGTTCTCTCCCTCAATTAGCTCATGCGGCTGCTGAGTTAGCCCGCAGTTGTTCTTGCAGTTCTGGCTGTCCTAAATGTTTGATTCAGTCGGGATGCCCTGATGGTAACAAAGCTTTACTCAAGCAGGTGGGGCTGCTGCTGTGCGAAGCATTTTAAGAAAGGGGAAGGGGAAGGGGAAGGGGAAGGATAGAAAAAGCTAATTATTTGGGGAGGTAAAAGGGGGTAGAAGGGAAAACAATAACCTGTTTTCCCTTTTATTACCTCTAAACATTTACATTTAGTTGCAAATACTTTTCCAAAAATTAATATATTTTTTTTGCTTCTCTCTCACTCTTATACATTTGGTTTAATAAATAAAAGCAAAATTTAATCTGTCCTTTATCGTCTCCTTCCCCTTCCCCTTCCCCTTCACCTTCTTAAAATGTGCGAACCGCTACTGCGGTTTTTAGAGGTGCATTTTTCAGACTTGTACTCGTCAGGAACCTCAGCCTAAAGGCATGAGGCTTGCCGGAAAAATCCAGTAAGCCATTCTGACCAGCCACAGTCTTAACTGACTACATTTCGAGAGTCACGACACCCTTAGATGCGTGCTAGTCTTCTGCTCTGTCGCTAACAATTAAACAGTTTTACGGTCACTGAAACAGTGTTGTTAGCTTAACAAGCTCTTGAAATATTGGCGAAGCAAACATTACCCCGCAAGGGAGAATTTCATGCAAAACTATACCTTTGTACTGGATCCAAATAAACAACCACTACATCCCGTTCATCCTGCCGTGGCTAGAAGATTACTCTCGAATGGCGAAGCTGCGGTCTTCCGTAGATACCCATTTACCATCATTCTTAAACGTGCTGTCAATACAACTGAACAGTCGATGGCGTTCCGCCCCGCAAGCTACGAGATCAAACTCGATCCCGGTAGTAAAACTACGGGAATTGCGCTACTAAAAGGTGAAAATATCATCTTCGTAGGTGAGCTAAATCACAGAGGACAAGCAATTAAAGCTAGCTTGGATTCTCGTCGTGCTATCCGTAGAAGTCGTCGAGCTAGACATACCCGCTACCGTCAAGCGCGTTTCCTAAATCGCATTCGTCCGAAAGGTTGGCTAGCTCCTAGCTTAAAACATCGAGTAGATACTACGCTGACCTGGGTCAACAAATTCATCAAATTTGCACCCGTAAATAGTATTGCGATGGAGTTAGTTCGATTCGACCTTCAACAACTAGAGAAACCTGAAATTTCTGGGGTCGAATATCAGCAAGGCGAATTACTTGGGTACGAAATCAGAGAATATCTGCTCAACAAATGGGAGAGAAAATGTACTTACTGCAAGGTAGAAAATATTCCTTTGCAGGTAGAGCACATTCATCCCAAGGCAAAAGGAGGTAGCAATCGAATCTCTAATCTGTGTCTAGCTTGCGAAAAATGTAATCTCAAGAAAGGTACTCAAGATATTAACGACTTCCTTTTAAAGAAGCCAGATTTGCTCAAGCAAATTATGGCACAAGTCAAACAACCACTCAAAGATGCTACCGCCGTCAACTCAACCCGTTGGGCATTGTTTAATCAACTCAAGCTAACGGGATTACCTGTTACGACGGGTTCCGGCGGGCAGACAAAATACAATCGCACTCGATTAGAGTTGCCCAAAACTCATTATTTTGACGCTGCTTGTGTTGGCAAGGTTGATAAATTAATTGTGTTAACCACTCAACCATTGTTAATCAAGGCCAACGGTCACGGCACTCGACAAATGTGCCGCACTGATAAATTTGGTTTTCCATCTCGTTATGTACCTCGTGACAAATTTGTCAAAGGTTTTCAAACTGGCGACCTTGTTAAAGCAGTAGTAACCAGGGGAAAGAAAGTTGGTCAATATATTGGTCGAGTGGCTGTTCGCAGCAGTGGCTCTTTCAATATTTCGGCAAAAGAATTGGTACAAGGTATTAGCCATAAATACTGTCAGACTCTTCAGAGGAAAGATGGATATTCATACCAATTTTAACTCAAGTAAAGCCGTCTTTTAAGACGGGGTTTCTACCCATTATTTTGATGAAAAATAAGCTTGTCTTGCCAATCATTAACTCCAAAATTAGAGAGTCAACGCTGTTACATTTCAGAAATCAACCCTATAAACCAAAGAAAAAGCAAGCTTTAATCCCCAACCTCAAACGAGATTTAAAGCCGGGCTGGCTTTTAACAATTCTCGCACAAATAGACCGATGTTTATGGGGAAGGTGGGATTATTGGGCTTTGTGTCAAGCTGTCCCCGCTCATGCCTGGATGCGGTGGAAGATGGAGCCAATGCTAGCCATTCTGGAGAACAGAAAACCAGAAATTTTACCCAAATTTGTAATTGAGGAAACTTTGCCAGCAGAACCGATTCCCCAAATCGAATGGCAGCATTCTCCTACCGCAGAAGCCATGCTAGATAACACTCTCAATTGCATTCCTCAACATGGAGAATGGAAAACTTGGTCAGCTTGGGACTATTTGGAGTTTTTCTTGGACTGGGTTTTGTTCGCATTCGGACATCCAGCTTACAAGATTTTACCCAAAGAACCTGCCGGCTGTGAAGGTGCATCAATGCGTCTTTATCAGATGTTTGACCTGTCAATTCTCATGCTGTATCCTGAAGATTACATGGGCCGGCTGCTACCCCAAATTTGCGGAAAGACTGCTCAAAAAAGTTCAGGGTTTTATCCGACACCTTTAGCTTTGTGTCAGTTGATATCTAAGTTAGTCAGTGGTGATAAGACAGAGCGAATTTCCAGCTTCAATGAACCCGCTTGCGGTACGGGTGCTTTAATGTTAACACAGTCGAATTACTGTCTGAGCGGTATCGGTCAAGATATAGACCCTACTCTGTTAAAATGCGCTTTGTTTCAGTTTTATCTGTTTTCACCTTGGCTGGCTGTTCCGATTTGGTGGTTGGGTCAAACTGATTTGCTCCTTGGCAATACTTTAAGTAGCGATAGACCTCAATCAATAAACGCTGCTTACTGGTATAATGAGTGGTTTGAGCCTGTCGAATCTCAGGCTAAAAATGATACTGATTATCCAGTCGAACATGAAATAAGTTCAGGAGAAAGCTCAGAAGTTATTGACTTGAATGATCAGACATCAATTCACTCAAATCCAGTAGTTCAAGAAGTTGTTAAGGGCAAACGCCGACCCAGAAATACGACAACATCGCCTCATCAATTTACGCTGTTTAATTTAGACGAATTCTAGCCCAATACTACTTACCAACTGCTGCTTGAAGGATTTGTGCTGCCCAATCTACTACAGCCAGCCCTTGAGTTTTAGCCGCATCTTGCATCTGGGCTTGCAGGTGTATCGGGAGCTGTAGAGTTAAGGTAAAAGTATCTCGTTGGGCTCGTCTTGCCTTTTTGACTAACTCTGGCTCGATCCATCGATCGAGCCACAATTTACATTTAGATCCTCGTTCGTTACCATCTTTCTCAATAAAGCTTAGTTTGCCTAGCTTTTGACAATAAAAACTGTGAGGGTCGTCTTGAACAGGCTCAAAACTGCAATGATAGCAATTCCAGCAGCTTCGGCATGGAGTTTCTTTCTGACTGGATGTTGCTCCCAATTCCCCAGCATTCTTTTGAGTGGATGCTGAAATTTCACGGTTTGACGGATGATTGGCTGTTTGAGTTCGTTGGTTTTTGGAACTGTTCTCGTTGTTAGACTTATTCCTCGAAATTTTTTTCTGGTGTTCTTCAACAACTCGGGCAACGTGAAAAGCCGTAAGTTTGCCGTTCGGAGCAGTAGAAACCGCTTGAGCCCAAGCCCTAGGCTGCTCTTGGGAGGGTAGTGCTGTTAGAGGGCGAACTTGGCGCTCATTGGCGGGAAGGATTTGTGCGCCATGGCGCACATTTTCATAGACGGTTGCCGCTTCAATCAGTTGGTAAGCCCAGCGACGAGACATTTCCCATCGATTAGTGCAATAGTCTTCAAACGTCGAGAAGTCTTGTCGGTAGAGGCGGCGATCCCGGATCTGGCGCAAAGCTTGCCCTATTTCCCAGAAAGCTTTCAAGCTCCGTTCGACTTTCGCTTCCAAGCTGCTTAATTCTAATGCTTCAGCATCAGTGAGCGTACTGCTGTGGGCAGACAAATCTTTAGCGTCGGCTTTGTTTAGGTGGCAGTCCTGTGCAACTCTCGCAGTGAGTTCAGCGCTGCGAACAACAGAGAAGTTATGTGCATCAGAACCGCGAACTGTGTTGGAGGATGACATTGATGTTCCGTCCGTCTTGCGCGGTGCAAGATTAAGTATTGCATACTGCAAGGGTAGTTGCGTAATCGATTAAGGCTGTGATTGCTCAAATTTTGTAGAAAGGGCGTAAAATAGCGAAAAAGTATCGGCTTCAACGCAGCAGAAAGTAAAATAGTGTACGGTAAAAGCGTTAGTTGACATCCTCCGGGTGCGTTCGTGCGCGGGGATTCCCAAGACCACTCTTTGGGCTTCCTCTTTCCACTACTCGGCTTACACTCGGAGGAGTATCCTCAGCCAAACTCTTGTCGGTGTCTCGCAAGGGCGTTAGTTCCCGTGTGCCCCAGGACTTTAAACCTAAATTTTCGGTAAGCAATTGTGACTGTTAGCTCTGTATCTTCTCTTATACTCGATCGCCAAAAGCGGCTGACTCAGTTGATCGAGCTGCTGCTGAAAGAAGGCTGGACTCAAAGCGCTTTAGCGTCCGCTATCGGAGTAGATTTTTCAACCGTATATCGGTGGTTAAAAGGAAAAACGATACCCGAATCCGATTCTAAGAACTTTCGGCAACTGGCAAAGTTAAGCGGTGGCAGTACCAAGACTCTGCAACTTTATTTGGATGGAGAAATATCCTTATCAGTTTATCAACGCGGTTTGGATGAGGTGGCGATCGGTCAGGTGAGTGGCAGCAAGAGGATAGGCTCTGAAAAAATTAAAAAAGAAGTTTTAGCAAAGATTTATTCCCTCGATCCAGATGATATTGCCGATATCATTTCTTCATCAGTAGCATTTTTAGCCAAACTTGTATAGTTGGTAACAAGCAGCCTGCACCCTTACGGTTTTCAGTTGAGAAGCCGGAAAAATCACTGTCTCATTCCCCACTCCCCCCAATGGGTGACAACTTAAGTTAAGGAAGCATTTGTCAATCAGCAATTACGATCAGAATTGACTCGGATTTTGGCTATAAAACTCAAATCGGAGCGATCGAGGAATTGTTAAGTATCCGAATCCTGACTCCTGACTCCAACGATCGGTCTTAAATTGTCAGCAATGACTCTCCCTGACTTCTGGCGATCGCCGCTATTGCTCAGTCTTTTATGCTCTGAGCAATGTACCTCCTTACTCTATCCGACCTCAATCAAACTATTCATACTAGCCCACTACAAGAGCCACCTCTTGTTCCTTCCTATCTGCAAGAACGCTTGCAACTGCTTGTCAAGCAAATTTTAATGGGATTACCTGTCGAGCCAATTCTCAACAGTCACCCCCAGTTCCAGCAGTGGGTTTTCCAGCTCAAAGAACTATCGCCATCACTGTTTTTACCGCAGCGAAAACTGTTTGTTGACATTCCAATTCAAACAAAACTAGACCGAACAAAAAGGGGAGTGACAAAAGAAAATTCTTCCCCTTCTCCTCCATTAAAAGTGATACAAGTCCGTACAAATGTGGGTTTAGTCAAAGGGACGCCCAAACTATTTGAGTGGGCGATTCGCCATCCTGTACTGACTTGGCAAGACCGAGTTAAGTTATGGGTAGCTGCCGAATTCTTCGAGATCGAGCCTCACAAGCTACAACTGATTATTTTGGCACTGCACCCGACTCAACCAGCAGAAAAAGTTCTGTTTGCCTGGGACAGCAAGCAACACCGACACACTCAAAATTGGCTTTTGACTACCATTGAACGAGAGAGAAAACAAACAGTTATCAAGCTCAATGGTCATCTAACACCTCAACCGAAGAAAGTAGCAACAGCTATCAATTTGGATGAAGTCAATTTGGATGAAGTCAATTTGGATGAAATCAATTTGGATGAAGTCAACGAAGTGTCGATATAATCTGTTCAGACTGTGTATAGCTCTTCTGGATTTGTGGTGGGAACGGTAGTGTGAGCCTCTCGCGCGGGCTTTTCGGGCCGCATCACTAGAATTTTTCTGATCACCTAAAACTCGGGAGAATCGACTTTATTACCATCCTCCTATCGAGAGACATCCACCTTCCGACGAAATTGCCCAAAAATCAATACTTTTCTTCTCTCCATAGGAGGATGACACTCTTTAATATGAGGAAAAACAATAGACTATGGATAAAATGTAGTAGGAATCTTAGCCGTGACTGCAACTACCGCCACCCAACCAAAAACAAGCCAACTAAAAACCATCCTGATAGTTGAAGATGACCCGATGATGCAGCTCGGTCTACAGCATATCCTCAATAACCAACCCCATTTAACAGTTGTCGCACAAGCTGTTAACGGCAACGAAGCCGTCAGTGCTGCACTGCAACACCAACCAGACATCGCCCTGATGGACATTGACTTACCCGGAATCGACGGTATTGCAGCCGCGCAGCAAATCAGAGCCGCACTGCCGCATACTCGCATCCTGATGCTCACCCACCACAGCAATCCAACTCAGGTAATGGCGGCTTTGTCAAGCGGCGCTCACGGCTACTGCGTTAAAGGCACTAACGCAGAACAACTTCTAGCAGCGATTACGACTGTGCAAGAAGGTGGCAGTTACCTAGACCCTAAGATTGCCGACTGCGTGCTACAAAATCTCAAAACGCCACTGCCCGAAAGCTATGCGAATGACGACATCAAGCTGACAGAACGGGAAATGCAGGTTTTGCAGCAGCTAGTTGAGGGTAAAAGCAATAAACAAATCGCTGCTCAACTAGGAATGAGCGTCCACACCGCCAAAGGTCATGTAGAGATGATTATAGCTAAATTTGAAGCGAGCGATCGCACCCAGGCTGCCGTTAAAGCACTGCGTTTGGGGCTGGTTTAGCCGTTGGAATGCAGCTTCTAATTGTTCTAAAATAAGTGGTTTTTGAGGCGTAGCTATCGCGTAGCAAATTATAACAGCTTGTCAATCTTCAAACTTTGGCAATGTCAACCAAAACCTCGCTCCTTTTCCCAATTCGCTATCAACGCCAATATCTCCGCCGTGAGCCTCAACAATTTGCCTGCAAATGTAAAGTCCCAATCCCAATCCTTGCCTTAAACTAACTCCAACTCCCCTCGTATAAGGCTCGAATAATCTTGCACATTGCTGAGGAGAAATTCCGGCCCCATTGTCTGCAACCGTACAGCGAACCATCTCACCTTCCTTTTGAGCTTCTACAGTCAAAATAAACCCAGACTGATTGTATTTAACAGCATTGTCGATCAGATTGCCAAACACCCGCCAGAGCTGCTGGGCATCCGCATGGACTAAAGGCAAATCTGCTGCCAAAAGCTGTTTAACCTTGACTCGATGCTGGTTGAGAATTGGTAATCTTTCAATAAGAATATTTTGGACTAAAGCGGGCAGCGACAGCGGCTTCATGGCTAAAGAAGCACTTTTCACATCAAACTGTTGTGTTGCTGTTAGTGACTCAATCAACTGGAGTTGGCGCGAACAACTTTGCACCATAACCTCCACAGTCCGCCTATCAATAGCAATGTTACTGCCAGCATCATTGAGGCGACTTCGCAGCAGCAGCGACATTCCTGATAGAGGCGATCGCAAATCGTGAGAAACAGCGTGCAACAGCATTCTTAAATTGGCTTCTGCTTGCTGTCTTTCTTGAATTTCCTGGCTGAGCTGAACATTTTGTGCAGCCAATTGCACGTTAACGCAGCGAAGTTGCTGCTGCAAGCGCTGCATTTTAAGTTGGGCAGATACCCGCGCTAACACTTCAACAGGCTCAAAAGGTTTTATAATGTAGTCAGCACCGCCCGCCTCAAACCCTTTTACTTTGTCAAATACGTCATCTAAAGCGCTGATGAAAATTATAGGGATATCACAAGTAGCTTCAGATGCTTTAAGTTGACGACAGACTTCATAACCATCCATACCGGGCATTTTTATGTCTAGCAAAATCAAGTCGGGCGCTTGCAACTCTACTGCTTTTAAAGCTCGCTGTCCACTAATCAACTTCCTGACTTTGTAACCGTTTTCAATTAGCAATTGAGAAAGTAGTTGAATGTTAGCGGGAATATCGTCAACAATCAAAATGTCAGCCAAAAATTGTTTAGTTTGCTCCATCATCTATCGCCACCAAAGGACAGAGTTTTGAGTTTTTTCCGAATATTGCCAACTGCTATTTTCCCAGCCGCGCTGTTCGCACCACCAGCATTAACAGGCGACTTAACATCAGCCACAGTCACGGGTTCTTCTGGATCGTTCGGATGTGGCAGCAATTGGTAAGCGAATCGAATCCGCTGATCCAGCTCTTCATCTATATTGAGCAGTTTACCCGTCTGCTGCTCTACTGACAAAGCTTTCGCCCGCCTTTCAAGCTGCGGTCTGATGCTGCTGTCCCACAGTTGTTCAGACTCTTTAGCTCGCTTTATGTCGCCGGGCCGCACCGGAATCTTGAGAGGGTAGGGAAATAAAGCTTCCGTCCCCGTTGCGTAGGCCGGTGAAGTGATGACGCACTTGCCTTGAGGAAACCTCAGAATTTCGTCAGGACTAATCAGCGGTTTCTTTTGCAACTGTTCGCTCCAGTTGACAGAACGGCTCGTTTGCTGCCCCGTCGAGCTGCCGGTTGATCGATTTTTTACCAGCACTTCCACTTCCCCGTACCGCTTAGAATATTTCTCGGCTGTCTCAAAATCGCCGGGGTTGAAGAGGACATGAGTTGACAGAGCACTGGCGATCGCAGCCCCTTTTTTATCCCCATAGAGATTATAGAGTTGATTGAGTGATTGAATGCCAACAATCGGTACGCCGCCAGCAGAACGATATTCGTTAGCCCACTGATCCATTCTGTCGAACTTGAGAGATGGAAACTCGTCTAAGCAGTACAAAAATGGGTCAGAACGTACCCGACTCAAATTAGACACCACACATAAGTGAATAGCAGCAGCTAACAGCGGCCCCACTACAGTGCGTCTTTGGTCATCTAATTTGAAAATAATGCACTTTTTCCCTTCTAAAGCAATTGGAATGGTGCTGCGACCAATAAATGCCCGCAGCAAATCTTTTTGAATGAAACTGGAGTAGGTTGCCTCTGCGGTTGCCTTGATGCCCGCCACGGTTTTTTCAGCATCTTTTGAACTTAATAACTGCGAAAAACTAGAGGCAATCCACCTGTCCATTTTGAGGGGATGACCGTCAGGTCGGTGAACGGCGTGGTCGATGCGCTTGACCAAATCAGGCAGTTGAATAATTGCGTACACAAAAGCTAAATCCGGGTAAGGACTGCTTTTTGCCAACTGCACTAAACCCTTCGCCATCAACTCGCCTGCTTTCTCAAAAAACTCATTGCCTTTACTCTCCCCCAGACTAGCATTTCGAGCAATAACTTGTCCAATTTCTGCTGCCATTACTGCATCTTGTGCATCTCTCATAAAATCCAGAGGATTGATAGTGCCGCTGTAAGCTTCCCCTGGCGCAAACACTTGCACGTCATAGCCGTAGCGCACTGCAAGGGGTGTAAGCACTTTCATCTGGTCTCCTTTTTTGTCGTAAATAATGGCAGGAAAACCTTGCTGGAATGCACTTTCAACCATCCGGTCAATGACGCTGAATGTTTTGCCAGAACCCGGAGCACCAATGACTAAAGTTCCGCGTTCTGCGTGGGGAAACCAAACCGTCGGATTTGCACCTAGCAGCGTTTGCAATCGAGCACTCAATCCCTGACAACCTTTAAACCAATAACTCGGCGTACCGCTCCACAAAGTAACGGGCTGCCGTTTTTTTTCTTTCATTTGCTTGAGGGCAGAGCCTGTGGCTGCCAATTTTTCAGCCGTCCCGCACAGCCGCCCGGAGGTAATTTTACCCTTCCCGTTTCCCACTAATTTGGAAGCAATAAGTAAGCCTGCCATTAGCCCTAACATTGCCAGTCCCTCTGGCTTCATAAACTGACCCAACAACCCGCCAAAATCTATGCTAGTTAACGAACGTTTAGGAGCTTGAACTGCCACTGGTACCAAGGTAGCTTTGTTAATTTTAGGCAGAAATTGCAAATTGTTCATTTTTTTTAGCTCTTAAAAAAACTAAATGTTTCAGATAGCGGCTATCGCCTCAAGGGGGAGATTATTACAAAAATAGGTAAACAATGGTAAGAAGCAATAACGCGAAATCTCCCAGTAAGACAGTACAGAATTCTAGTGGAAAGTCCAACACGCAAAAGAACAAGAGTGCTGATTATTACGAGATAGATCCGGAGCTATTCAACAGTGAATACAACCAAACTCGCAAGCCCTCTTTGCCCTATGGAATCGTGATTAACGATAACCCAGCAGGTATTTTGCTCTCGAACGACCAGCTTGTCAAAGCGGAATGGCACGTAATGCCTAATGTTGAGGAATTGACAACGGTCGAACTAAGCGAAGAAGTGACCGGCTTACTGCTCCCAAAAGCGAGAATGTTGGTATTAGCTTGTGTGCCTGAGTACATCCGCTACAAAGATATTGAAGAAAATGGAGAATTAGCAGGTAGTTTTATTGGGCTTTACGACGAATATCGCGATTCCCTCGATAAAAAGACGCAGGAAGTGTGTTCCGAACACGCTCTCATCTTTCTAAATCCCAAAAACCAACCCCTGCATCAGGTACCGATTGTCGTCCGCTTCAAGAATGTAGCCCTCTGGAGCTTTAAGAGCGCTAGAGAAGAATTTTACCGCAATTTGGAACGGGCATTTGCTGATTGCTTTGGGAGAGATTACAGCGGTAAAAATGACAAGTGGCGCTCTTTGGGAGTGTTGAATGTCGAATTTAGAGCTATCAAAGAAGGGGAAGGCAAAAATAAATCGTTTTGCTGCAAAACTTACAGCATTACTCAGCCAACTGATGCTAATTTTCACAAGCTATTTCTCGGTCAAAAACCACAAAAGAAATTGATTTGGGGACTGCACAATAACATTGCTGGTTTCATTGAGGCTAGCGATGCCGGGTTGCCAGCTATAGCTGCTGGTGCGGAACCTGAAGTCCAGGCATTGCCAGAAAGCGTAACTAACCGCAAAAATCGAGGTAAATTGTCACCCCCTCGCAAAATTGCACAAGTTGAAGGAGGAACCGACTCAGAATTAGAGGAATTAGATGAATTTTCCGAGGCTGCTGAGGTTGAAGTTGAGGTTGATTCAGAAGAAGATTTTGACTTCGATGAACCCGCAGACTACTAAACACTAACTACTGAAAAGCTGGCTGTCAGCAAGTTGATAGGTAAGGCCGTCGTAGCAAAATTGAAGCTGGCGGCGGCCTTCTTTGGAAAGCTGATTCACTCCTAGACAAGGCAAACCCTCGTGCGAGGAACTGTCAGCCTTAAACAAAGGAGTTTTCGGCGATTTATGGGGGTCGAGATAAGCGGCAAATACTTCTGTTGGCATTTGACTTGAATCATTAGGAATTAAGTAGCCAACATAAAGGCAGCCTTTTGTGCCGCACAGAGCGGAATTATTGAAATCATAAAGGTTCAGCCCTCCCACCGAGCCATTAACTTGCCACACTCGCATTCTCTTAATCGCTTCCGCCACAGCACTTTGCCCAGCCGCTACTTTGAGTTCTGGAAGGCTGCTGTGTTCCTTTACGATTAGGGTTAAAGTTTCTTTTGGAGTGACTCGCAAAGCTTGTTGCCAAGAAGCTGGTGCGGTTGTTGCTGAACTAGAATTCGTGCAAGCAACTGTCCCCAATAATAGCGACAGGGCGGTAAAAACTGTCAAACCAATGCGAAACCAGTAACCAAGTTGATTTAACCAAACCGGGGGGTTGACAATCTTTTGGGTGCCTGCTGTTTGTTGCGTAACCCTATTTTGTTTAACCATTTGTTACTCCCATTATACAAAATAAAAGAAAAAAAAGGACAATAAAAGAGAGATTGTTTTCCTGAAGTAAGCTGTTGTATGTCTAAATCTTACAGTCAATTTTTATGACTTCCTTTGGGGAATACAAAACGCCTCTACAATTTATATCCTGAATAGCTTAGAAGTCATATCTAATCAGTTGACATCGGAATTATGCATCTCTCTCTTCTCTGTCTCTGTGCCCTCTGTGGTTTAATCATTCCGATACCACCAATTTTGATATCAATGCCATAAAATTAATGGTTTCAGCAATTAAAAACGTCCTGGTTGTAGAGAAGGTTGTTAGACTTGTTAATAACTTGCTTTTCCACCTCCTCTTTCCCCTGGTTCAATGGGAGAGTGCAGCCGTGCCAAAACTAATTGCTAGTCCCAAACCGATTAGAATCATAAAAAGTTGCTGCTTTCGCTTGTAAAAAAGTCGAATTAAGAACCACATTCCCATCAAAAAATAGCTAATGAACAGCGCAACCTTAATACTCCCACTAGCATTTAAAGTAATGCCGGAGCCGACCGAGTTGCTGATGCCATTGCTGTCACCAGAATTAGCTTGGCAATTGTCGCTGGTATTGTGGTTATAAAGCTCTCGAACTTTTTCCCCGTACTGTTTGAGAGAGTAGCCACCTAAAATGTTGGAATAGCTGGCATCAATTTTACTGCCAGAACCCCCAAAGTGTTTCTGTGCTACTCGCTCAATTAAGCGATCGCCCTTGAACACCTGCCCAGTTTTAGGGTCAATTTCCTGTTGGCTGCTGACTAAGTTCTCAGCTAGAGAATTTTGCAAGACTTTATCCTGAACAGCAGGAGGAAAATATTGGAAGAGTTCCTCTCTTGTAGGTTTTTGGCCTTTGTTGACGTTTAGGATAAAGTTAGGCCCCCCTGGAATTGAGCTGACAGCACGCTGCACGTCTTCCCGGTAACTCATCAACTGATAGCGACCGATCGCCCGCCCGCAGTTGCGAGATCCTTCGGTACAAACCATCTCACCAATAGCTTCGTAATCGCCACTGGCTGCATTTTCCAAATTGGCGATTCCTTCGGAAAGCTTTGCTAACGCCTCCCCTAATGAAGCCACATCCACACCGTTAACGTAAGTTGCGGGGCGCGCGCACTCTCGCTTTGATTCAGGTACAGGCTGAGTTGGTAAAGTGTTTTCTTTAGCTTGATTGGAACTCAGTGGCTTTGAAGGTTTTGTTTCGGATGCGACGCCTTTTGAACGCGAAATACTGTTAGAAGAACCGCCCTCCAATCGACCAACAAACATAGGCGAATTAACGCTGTAACTGAGAAACGGAACCGGGCCAATAATGTAAGGCGATTTGCCGCAGGGCAAACTAAACCTGAAGTACAGAGCCGTGTCAACAGTATCGCTGGTTTCTGACGGTTCCATTACCACTACTTTAAACACTGCCCCAAAAGGATGCCGGCCCGTCGGTTCCCAACCGCTCAAACAGCCAGAACCGCCTCGTACTTCCTGGTATTTGCCGCTAATCCACTGCTTGCCTTCTAGCGGCCCTGTGGCGCGGCGACCGGCGTTTTCCATGTCGTCGAGTTCGATATAAGCGCAATCTTTCTCGCACGCTACCGCAAATCCTTCTACATTAGAACCGGAAAGTGTGTTATTGCGCTTGTTCTCGTACCGACTGTAGATCGTGTCAATTCGCATGATTGTGCTGCCAATGGACGCAATAGGAACAGGAAAACTAGAAAGTGGGACTTGACTCAGGAGCGGAATATTGCTGATGAGTTCCTCTGACCAGCCAGAGAACTGTTCTAAATTTACGCTATTAAGGTTGGGGATTTGGGCGATCGCAAACTCAGATAGGTTAATTTGGTTAAGTTTTGCCTGCGCTAGTTGCGGTACTTGTTTTACAGCTTGACCAATTGGTAATTGGTTGATGTTAGAGTTCACTCCGGCTATTTGAGAAGATAAAGAAGCAATTGGAGGAACATCGCTCAATTGAAATTGGCTAAGATTCGGAACAATTTCAGCTAAGTGACCGACAGTTTGCTTACCAGCTAAGAGAAATGCTGACAAGCTGATATTCTCTAAATTGATATCCCCTAATGCCAATTGTTCAATTGCTTGCAAAGAAAGAATTTCAGGTTTTACATCGTTAATGTCCCCCAGCTTCAAGATGTTGTCAACAGAAGTGCCGGCTTGCCAGCTTCGGCCGCCAGAACTTCCAGAACTAGCAACGGCGGACAGGGAACTAAAGGTAATTTGGCTCCAATCTGGCAGCAAAACTCTAGATTGCTCTTTTTCCCAAATTTTAGTAGGTAAGGAACTGGCGCTAGCAATTGATGGAAAGCTTAAGAAAGTAATGCAGATGAAAGCAAAAATTAGGCAGAGTGTACTGGCAGCTATTAAAGCCGCTCCTACCTGGCTTAATTTTTTTAACTGCTTTGGACTGTTCATGGGAATCCTATTGGTGTCAACTAAAATTAGGCAAAAAAAGCTGCTCTATTCTTTCTAATTTGGAAAAAGTTTAAACTGTTTTTAAAACATTACGAAAAATAGAGCAGTATTGCAGAAATTACCCATCAGCTAAATCTCCTTTTCCCCCTCTATCCCCCTCTCCCTTTTAGGAATTACCCAAAAACCCGGTATTCCTATGTAATTCCGTCATTTTAGGTTGATTATAAGAACGAGAAACTGGTTTTTTTAGGTTGATAGTGCGTCCTGGACTGCATTTCCCCATCTTCGCTTTTTTCTTTAATCAAGTTCCAGCTCAAGCTGTGGATTCGGGCGGACTGCTGAATCTGTCCAAGGAGTATCTGCTAGGTTGGACAAGTCATAGACGTTTTCTTGGTAAGCGTTGTCAAAATTACCTTGACCAACTTCTTTAGATGACGAGTAACCGACAGTCAAATCGGGTGCTGATTCGTAACCGGAGTTGTTATAGCCGGAATTAGGTTCAATCGATGAATTCTGCATGGTTTTTATCAGTTCATGTGGTCAACAATTCCAATTTAAATCGCATCTAGTTCCTGCAACTTCATTCCTGTGAGCGATTTCGTTCAGTAAAAATTACCCCCTCTAAATGGAGGGGGCAGCTTTATGAAGGTTGCCTAACGGCTCTCAGGAGTGGGCAATGCTATGAAACCTGTTAAAATGTCTTTTAAGAGAGAGTAGGAACTAAAAGCTAAAGAATACCCATGCTTAAGAGAGGGGATATGACGCAGGTTGGGGTGCGTTTAAAGCTACCAAATTCGTTCCCCATTTTTTATTTAAAATTTGTTCATTAAGTCCAAGCAAATCACTTGGTTTGGTGCGAGAACACCTCCGACTTTTATTACTTGCAGCTCTCCGGTTTCGTCGGGATATTGTGCTTTAACTTGGGCAATTGCTGCATCTAAACTAGATGCCTGAGCAATATACACCTTCTCAAGAACACTTAGTACCCAAATAGGTTTGGGCCACTTATGTCGAGGTTGGAGAAGTGAATAGTAAATCACTTGACCAGTGTACTGAACAATTTGCTCGATCGCAGTTTCCGAACAAAACTCCCCCAATTCTGACTCAATACATTGTTTGAGTTCTTTCGCAGGAATTTGCTCAAAAACTGATTCTAAGAGCATTAATGCTGGTCTTTTTTGCTCTAATTGAGTGTGTTCCTGCACGACTAATGACTCTACGAAATGACTCACCTGGTTGATGATTGAGTCAAAATCTAGCTCCATCAATAAATGACCTAAATACTTCCTTAACAAATTTCTTAGCTTTTCATCAGAGATATTGATACCGCAGGTTTTTAGATAAAGTGAAGGTTTATTACCCAAATTCCGACCGCAGCCAACTTCTCCATTAGCTGCATCTTCTGCTTCTAGCAGTTCCATCAAGCGCGGATAACTGGTTGTATCATCTATTGTGGATTGGGGCTGGGAGGGAATTGAGTTACTCATAAAAAAGCTCGGTAAGTGGGAAACTCAGTTACATTATAGTCATAATCTTTCAATTTAAATTCCAACAACATTTTCCCATCCACCTTTCTCTAAAATTTTTGGTTATTCATTAGCTAGTATGCTAAACTAACAATCAAACGGCCAAGTAAGCAAACACATAACTCGGAAGTTTTCAAAGTGGTAGTGCTCAAGATGTAATGATATAGAATAGTTTGTTCCCTTTTTATCTGCCCATCCCTACTTGCCCAATCTGTACATCTTCCCAAACCATCAAAAACGGTCGCATCCACAACGGTAAACAGCTATTTAAGTGTCATGAGTGTAGGTGACAATTTGTGGAGCATTCCCAAAAGAAGGTCGTTGACCCAGCAACCCGAGAATTGATACACCGCTTGTTGCTCGAACGCCTCTCCCTAGCTGGAATTGCTCGGGCTGTACAAGTGTTTGAGCAATGGCTGCAAACCTACATGAACCACAAATATGCAAACGTGTCCCGAAGCGTGCAAGTGACACCCAAAAAAAGGGGAGACTGACGATGCAGTGCGACGAGTTATAGTCCTTTATGGACAACAAAGGCAATAAACAATGGGTTTGGTTAGCACTCGATGTAGACACCCGTGAGATTGTCGGTGTTTATATGGGGCCTGCACGACGAAGCCGCAGCCCAAGCTTTGTGGAATTCCTTACCTCTGGCCTACCGCCAGTGTGCAGTGGCTTACACCGACTTCTGGACAGCCTACGCGGCTGTGCTATGCCCGCAAACGCCCGGAAAGCGGTGGGAAAAGAAACGGGTTTGACCAGCTACATTGAACGATTTAACAATACCTTGCGACAGCGGGTTTTTCGCTTAGTGCGAAAAACCTGGTCGAATTCCTACGTCTTTAGAGAATCACATTGGTGTCATTTGGTATTTCATCCATCATCAATAGTCCGGACAGTTTTTATATAGCCCAATAGCTTATGCTCGCTTGACTTTGAGCCAGTGTGGATAATTAAATCAATGTCAGCTCCACCCCTGACTTACATTTAATTCGCCTTTTTTATGCTCCTTGCCCCGCGTAAGCTTGTAGTATTGTTCCAAAAACTGTCCGGAGTATTGCATCATTACAACGCATCATTACTTGTGTAGCATTACCCTGAAAATTCCCATCTCATAAGGTGCAAAAAGACTTACTGCGATAATTGCTCCATCATTTGACGTAGTTCCTCTTTACACTCTCTGGCAACCTGAATGCAGCCAATACTAGCGATTGCTCCTCCTGCTGTTGTCAATGAAGCGGCTGGGATTTTTTCTAGATAAAGCAGACCAACACCAGCTAGGGTAATGAGTGCAGAACCTGCGGTGACGGCAAGGGCTAGATTGTAGCTATGGTGGGCTTGACGCAACAGTTCTCGCAGAACTGCTTCTTTTAGGTTGCTGCAGTCACCCGTAAAATCTGACTCTGTTGTGAATGCGGCTTGTTGAGTAGGTTTGACATCCATTGGTTTTGTCCTTATTTAATCCCGATATCACGATACTGAGGCAAAAAGACTGGTTCTATCTAGGGCTAATGGGTTGTGCTGTCTGCCCCACAGAGTAGGGCAGATAGGTAGATACTCAAAACCTATCTGCCCTATTCTCCAGAATCTAAGGTTGGTTATAGTGTAATTACCTGGTATGGGAAAAAATTCAATGCTTCAATCTGACAAAGTTCAATCGAGTGAGGAAGGAAAGTGTAACCTGAAACGGGCATACGAAGAAGCAAAATTAACTCAAGACTCACTAGCGCACAAAGCAAAGGTTTCTGTGGATACGGTGAAGCGTCTGCTAGGTACGAAACCTTGCCCAAATGGAGTTGAGCGATGGGCAGTAATCAATATTACAAAGGAGTTAGGACTCAAGCCAACGGATATTGTAGCGCCTAAAGACTGGTATCCGCAACAGCAGTTGCCAGAAGAGTTTGAAGCGCTCATTGGGGAGAAGACGCGATCGTTCTGTGGGCGGCAGTTTGTTTTTGATGCGTTTGAGCAGTTTCTCGAAAAGCAGCCCAAAGGGTACTTTACAGTAGTCGGAGAGGCAGGGATGGGGAAAAGCGCTCTCGCTGCAAAGTACGTCTCTGAACACTATGCCATCTGCTATTTCAATGTGCTGGCGGAGCGACGCAATCGACCGGAACTTTTTCTAGAAAGTATTCGGGGGCAACTGATTCGCCGTTACCAGTTGCAGGGTGCCGAGAAGGCAAATTTAGCAACACTATTAGAAAAGGTAAGCCAAAAGCTTCCGTTTGGCGAGCGATTGGTGATTGTGGTAGATGCCTTGGACGAGGTGGAACAGGAACTTGGGGAAAACCTGTTGCATTTGCCGGTGGTACTACCCGATCGCGTTTACTTCCTGTTGACTCGCCGCCCTTATAGTCTAGACAAGAAGCGCTTGACGGTTTCGCCAGGGATTCCAGTAGAGGAGTTGGATTTAACAACGCCGGAGTACGAGGGTTCCAATTACGCAGATGTGAAGGCGTATATTCACCTGATGCTCGATCGGGATTTAACTCATCAAGCTAGCCTGCGAAAGTGGGTTGAGGCGCATAACCTGCAGGAAGAAGAGTTTGTAGAGCAGGTGTCAGCAAAGAGCGAGAACAATTTTATGTATCTGCGCTACGTGTTGCCAGCCATTGCGGAGGGAATTTATGATGACTTGACACTGAAGCAACTTCCCCAGGGGCTTCAAGAATAAGCTGTTCGACATCTAAACTGCATTAACTAAGTTACCTTTGTTTTTGATCTTTCGGTTCCATTTCATAATTAATTCTCCTTCATTTAAAAGTTTATGTAACAGTGATTCTAGTTTTTCAATGGATTCAAATAATCTATTAGCAACATATTCCTTTGCGGAATGCCATACTAATTCAACGAGGTTATAGTCAGGGCTATACTTGGGCAAAAACTCTATGATTAGATTCGGCATCTCTGACGCTATTTTCTGCAAAGTCTCTGCTTTTTTATGAAAACTAGCGTTGTCCAAAATTATCACAAACTTACAGCCCTTATCTTTAAAGTCTTCTGCTAAATTTCCTTGCAATATCTACTCGGATTTTAAATCTTCATAAAAAGTTTTCAGCACAGCATAAAAATTAGCAGAATTACCAGATGGAATAAAATCTACCCATCTTTTTTTGTCTGAGTATCTCACTCCACCCATAACATTAATACGACCTTTTCGTCGGTCTCCTCTTTTATTACTTCTAGTCCCCTTTTTACACCAGTTTTTCCGTCTAATTACTCTTAAACTAAATCCACTTTCGTCCCAAAACCATACCTGCAATAGGTTTGGAGATTCTTTTTCTATTTTTAAATACTCATCTAATTTATCTTTAAATAAACCCCTTTCTACGGCATCTTGCTTATCCTTTAAGCTGTATTTAGCCCAAAGGTAAACATACTTTTTTGATTTTAAAATTCTCCTTACTTGGGTACTACTCAGCTCAATTCCCGTCTGCTCTCCTAGATGTATTGCAAGTCTAGCTGTTGTCCATCTTCCGAACTCATAACCATATTTCTCAGGCTCTACTTCAACTGTTTCTAAAAGTAAATTAATGTATTTTTCTGTGGCTTTTCGGTAATTACCCTTCATCCTATTATCTTTAAAGCTGTCTAAATTATCGGGATCACCATGAATGCTCCAGTAGGCAACTTTTCTGAGAGAACATCCAATTAGTTCAGCAGTTTGAGCTTGTGTATTTCCGTTATTTAGTAACAAAAAAATTAAGGCTCTTTGCCGAATGTCTGGATGATCATGCTCTTTTAATACTTGTTGAAGAGTTTCCTTTGTTTCGGAACTTAGAAAATTTTTAGCAGGCATTCACTTTGTCTGAATATCATTATGTTATATTATACCACTATGCGTTTTAAATGCACAACAGCTTATTACCTAACCCATTGGGAACGAATGGGAATGAATGAAGGTGCCCAAAAAAGAATGGTAATCGTGTTATTCATTTTGGTGGAAGCGAGTACGCCAATTCCTTGCGAAATGGTAGCAGCAATTTCTGGGGAAGAAGAGTATGAGGTGTATCGCATTTTAGAGGAGAAGTGGCGTGAGTTTTTACAGAAGCAAATCCTTGAGGAAGAAGTTTGCTACAGCATCTACCATGCCAGTTTTCTTGATTTCTTAAAAACAAAATGGGAATTGAAGCCAACCCGAAAATTGTTTCAGGATGTAAATCAACGGATTGTAAATTATATAGAACAGGAGATTGCCTGAAGTGAACCCTACTCTGAAACGGCTTTATTTTGGAGCCTACCCTTATAACCTGATTCGTTCGGGCAATTTACACAAGTACTATGAACTGCTCTGCAATTTTGAGTTCCTGTTAGGCAAAATTCAGCATCCAGAGTTTGGGGTACAAGCGCTGATTGAGGATTACGATTTACTGGATGACTCCGACGCAAAAAATCATCCAGAGTGGAACTCAGAAGTTTTTGCATGGTTGGGATTAATTCAGGGGGCATTGCGATTATCGGCTCATGTTTTAGTAGAAGATCCAACACAACTGGCATCACAGCTTTGGGGGAGATTACAAGGATTTGACCATCCAATTATTCACAGCTTATTGCAGCAAATTAATCAGAATCAAAGAGTTTGGTTGCGTCCTTTTAAATCAGGTTTGATTCGAGCTGGTAGCAGGTTACAACGTATTTTTACAGGTCACAGTAGCTCGATTAATGCAATTGCTCTAACTCCTGATGGCAAACAAATAGTATCGGGGGCAGACGACGGTATTCTCAAAGTTTGGGATTTAGCAACGGGAAAGGAACTGCGTAGTCTGAGCGGTCACAGGAATGCCGTAACAGCAATTATTGTAACTCCAGATGGTAAGCAAGTAATTTCTGGATCAAAGGATGGCACTCTTACAGTTTGGAACCTAGCTAGAGGAGAAAAATTATTTACAATGACTGAGCCTGAATACCTTATAGAAACAATCGCTGTTACATCAGACAGCAAATGGGTGACTACATCTGGATCGACTACAGCTAATGGATGGAATATAATTATTGAAAGTTTTATTGAAGGTTTCTTCCACCAGCATATACCATACCCTAGGATAATAGCTTGGAATTTAGAAACGAGAGAGAAGAGGGTTATTTTAGACAGTTCAAGTTCAGAATTCGACACTATTATTGCTTTTGCTCGTAACGGATTTAAAGCAATCTCGTGTTCAAGTGTAATTAATAAAAATAAAAGTTCTGACCATAAAACTTATAGGATTCTCAGAGTAAAAAACTTAGAAGATACGTTGGGCATTTCCCCAACTAAACATTTAGAAGTTAATTCAAAAGACGATATTACAATTACTACAGGTCACACAGATAGGATAACGGTTGTCGCTATCACTCCTGATGGCAAGGTGGCTATTTCTGGATCAAAAGATCAGACCCTTATGGTTTGGGATTTAGAAACCCAACAGCAACGATTGACACTAACAGGACATCGCGATGAAATAACTTTAGTTGCCATTAGTGATGATGGGAAGAAAGCTGTCTCTGGAGCCAAGGATAAAACTCTCAAAATTTGGAATTTAGAAACAGGCAAAGAAATATCTACTTTGAACGATATTAGTAACTCAGTGAATTCTGTTGTTATTGCCTCTAATAGTAAACAAGCGTTTTCATGTTCCACAGACAAAGCTATAAAAATCTGGGATATAGAGGAAAGAGAATCTGAATCTTTAATTACCACAGAAAATATCGAACTTATTATAAAAAATATCGCACTTATTGGAGCAATAATATCTTATGTTTTAATTTTTTTAGGTTTATCCATTTTTATCTTCCTGAACCTAGATTTTTTTACAAGAGTTTTGTTCACATTTATCAATCAACTACATCATCTTAGTGAATTTATTAAAACTTTGTTTAAAAGTGATTTATCCACTATTGCAAGAGGTTTAGCGGCTCTTTTCTATTATTTTATAACAACTGGACTCTCTCTTGTTAACAGGTTTTGGCTCAGGACGTTTTCAGGTTTATGTTATGTGTATTTAGTATTCTTTCCTTTTTTAAAAATGGTAGATATAATAACTCCTAAAATAAATGATTTAACGAATATTAATGTTAATGAAAGTTGCAAGCATACAGGTTACGATTGGTTAGAAAGTTGGAATACTTTTGCTCAATTTCATAGGGATTTAATAACTGCTCTTGCTGTTACCCCAGACAATAAGCGTGTTATTTCAGGCTCAAATGATCAAACTATTAGAGTTTGGGATATGCAGACAGGAAACCTGCTTTCTATATTATCTGGTCATCAAGAGCAAGTTAGCTCTATAGCGTTGAGTTCAAACGGTAAGCTTTTAATCTCTAGCTCGTTTGACAAGACTATTAAAGCCTGGAAAACAGAAACTCTGAAGGAAGTCTTTCAGTTAAAATCTTGGTTATTAATCATCCATAAAATTTG
Source organism: Microcoleus sp. POL10_C6 (assembly GCF_036701585.1). Taxonomy (NCBI): domain Bacteria; kingdom Bacillati; phylum Cyanobacteriota; class Cyanophyceae; order Oscillatoriales; family Microcoleaceae; genus Microcoleus; species Microcoleus sp. POL10_C6. The sequence goes on from NZ_JAUBRB010000004.1 coordinate 186,302, forward strand.
TTACATCGCTATAAGCGGAGTATGGGTAACTTTAGGAATTGCTATCGGTTTTGGAATTTTAAAATATCATCCTGCTATTTTACAGAATCCTCTTTCATACGTTGGGGAGTTCCAGGAATTTTTATTTATAATTTTTCTAATTTCTGTATCATTAATTTATAGAGGAGTTTGTTACTTTATAGATGAAGAATACTGCGAGCGAGACAATAAAGTTATTATTACTCCCGACAACGAGAGAGCTATAACTGGTTCAAGAGATAAAACACTCAAAATTTGGGACTTGACTACTCGAAGACAAATTTATACCCTGCAAGGTCACAAAGATTGGATCGCTTCTGTTGCAGTTACTTTAGATAGTCAATATCTGATTTCTGGTTCAAAGGACAAAACGCTCAAGGTTTGGAATTTAAGAACTCGCAAGGAGCTTTTCACGCTTGCGGGGCATTCCTCTCCAGTAACCGCTGTTGCAGTTACTCCGGATGGTTTACGAGCAATTTCAAGTTCATCTGATGGCTCTCTCAAGGTCTGGAATCTAGAATCCCGTGAGGAAATTTTGACGATCGATGGTCATCGCGACTCGGTAGAGGCAATAGCCGTCACCCCAGATGGCAAGCATTTGGTTTCTGCTGCCTCTGACCATACGCTTAGAGTTTGGGATTTACTTACTGGAGAGGAAATAACCAGATTTACAGCAGATACTTCCTTAACCTGCTGCGCTATTGCACCAGAAGGAACGACGATCGTTGCAGGCGATCGAGTTGGGCAACTCCACTTCCTACGTTTGGAAGGTATAGGGGTACCACCATGAATATTTTTCCTCCGGCATCATCTCCCATTACTTCCATCTCCGCTCCTACTAACTTTCAGCGATTCCTCCAGAAAATTTCCCAAACTTTTGTAGGTCGCCAGTTTGCCTTCGCTGTCCTCAGCGATTTTTTCCAAAAATGCGATCGCGGCTACTTCACTCTCACTGGTTCTCCCGGCACTGGCAAAACCGCTATCCTCGCCAAATACCTAATCCAGCATCCCAACATCCTCTACTACAGCGCCCAACATTCCAACAACCAACACCCCGACCACTTCCTCCACACTCTTTGCACTCAACTACTCAATTACCTTAAAACAATTACAGCAGATTGTTCTTATGAAGTCCTGCCGAACAATGCCACGCAAGGCAGCAACTTGCTTTCCCTGCTCCTTCAAAAAATTAGCGATAAACTACCATCCTCTCAACCCCTTATCATCGCCCTTGATGCCCTCGATCGCGCTGACCTCAACAATCACCCCCCCGGTTCCAATCTCTTCTATCTACCCCGCTATCTCCCCCCACACATTTATTTCTTTCTCAGTCGTCGCCCCTTTCCACTAGAGAAATCCGGCTTACTTATCGAGGCTCCCAACCAAACACTCAATCTAGACCACTACCCGAATCAAAACCAATTAGACATACACACTTATCTTCAGCAGAGCTTGACCTCTACTAAGCAGGGAGCTGCTATTCGAGACTACCTGAACACTCAGCACATCAGCGAAGCCGAATTTTACCCAAGCCTCACTGCCGCCAGCGAGAATAACTTCATGTACTTGAGTAAATTGCTCTCCACTATTGCTCAAGGCACGTACCTCTACCCCTTGGAACGCGATCGCCTTCCCCCTGAACTAAAACACTACTATCAACAGCACTGGCAGCAGATGAGAGGTAAGAGATTGTCTTCGATTGCTCACCTTGTTCTGCGTATCCTAGTTCAGCAGGAGAAACCGATGTCGGTGGAGGCGATCGCAGCAACGATTGGTGAGGAGGAATATGAAGTAGCAAAGGTTTTAGAAAACTGGATCGAGTTCCTAAATCCACACCTTATACATGGAACCACTTGTTACAAGCTTTATCACTCAGGCTTTCGTAACTTCCTGAGTCAAAAGTTGAGTTAACTTTGTACGATTTTGCCTTCATAATTCAAGTTTTCCAGGCTCACGCAGTAAGAAGATGGATGATTTTGATGAAAAACTGTAATGGTTTACCTCTTACATTTCCACTAACGCATCAATCCTAGTAGACCAACTCAACATTATTTAGGGTACACGAACGATTTGGATGAAAGAATTCGCAATCACAGATGGGATAGAGGTGCAAGACTCTGTGAGGATAGAGGTGCAAGACTCTGTGGCGTGGCTAAAAAACGGGGAATTACCTTTAAAGTAGCAGAAGTTTGGAGCGGCGATCGCTCTCTAGAACGTCAGTTGAAACGTCAGAAGAATAGTCGTCGTTTTTGCCCGATGTGCAATGCACCCCAGTACAAATCTACTTAGAGCCAAAACTGGTTCTCCCTCTCAAATTAGAGTTTGGTTAAAAATCTACTGTTCTTTAACGATAACTCCACGAAGATAGAGTATTTCAGTTAGTTTGTCTTTCACTTTTGTGTGGGTTTTTTTGATGTTTTACTAAGATTTTAGCATAGATCCGGGAGAACCATTTTTTTAAAATCTCATCGTTCCGAATTAAAGTCGCACTTAACAGTGCTGTATCGGTGAAGTTCATACATCTGAGTTCACCGTTATGAAAAAACTGCTCGCTATCGCTTTAACAAGCCTTTTGCTCTTAATAACAACAGACGCTAACGCAGCCATTTGTAAAAAGGTTACAGATAGCAAACCAGGCTGCGACTTTTTAGGCGGCACTTGGGATAGCTAAAACAACTGTTGCCGACTCTAAAGTTGGCAACTATTTTAAATCAAAACCAGGCAACCACTGGTTTTTTTAAGACCAAACGCCATCCTTTATGTCTTTTACCTTATTCCTAAAGTTCAGGAATAAAATTGATTTACAAAAAAGTGACTTATAACTCATATACTTCCCAAATAAAACCCACCATCCTCAAGCTACCTAATGTCAAGAACTCCTTAAAAAGAGTAAAATTTCGTGCATTATTGACACAGCGAGATTCTTTCCCTATTTTTATCAACGGAACTAATTATGAAACATGATTCGCTAAAGAAGCAGAAAATATCACCCGCTATCCCAACTCCTTTGACCCCCAATAAACTTAAAATAGCTCAGTTGCAAGTTACACTTAAAACTCCTTACCAACTGATCGATACTGCTTTCAATCTTGAAACAGCCCTTCAACCATTCCAACAAGCAAAAATCATCGGTATAGACTGCGAAACAACAGGGCTTGACCCCTACCAAGCCAAAATTAGATTGTTACAACTTGCCATTCCTGACCATCCAGTAATCATTGTAGATTTATGGGCAATTGAACCCAGTTCCCTCGAACCATTACGCTTCCTCTTAGCGAGTCCTGCACTGAAGGTAGGTCACAACCTCAAATTTGAATGGCAAATGCTCGCTTTTGCCGGACTGGAACCATCCAAACCCTTTTTCGATACCTATTTGGCTTACCGAGTGCTGACGGCTGGACTAAAACGCCATTTGTCCCTAGATGCTGTCACTGAGAATTTGTTGAAAGTAAAGCTAGACAAAACGCAGCAAGTTAGCGATTGGTCGGGAAACTTAACACTCGCTCAACTGCAATATGCTGCTACCGATGCTGCAATTTTACTCCCGCTGGCTGCTGCTCTGCAACAAAAACTGAAAGCTTCTAAGCTTTGGAAAACTGCTTTACTAGAGTTTGCTTGTCTGCCGGCGGTGGCTTCTATGGAACTCAACGGAATGCTTTTAGATAGAGAACAGTGGAAAGTTTTGGGAGTCAAGCTCTGTCATGAACGCGACTCTCTTTTAAAACAAATTAATTCACAACTCCATCGACCTAACCCTAATCAACAAATTTCTCTGCTGCCCGAATTTATGGATACAATTAATCCTCGCTCTCCCAAGCAAGTTCTAGCGGCTTTGCAACAGAAAGGCATTCCTGTTACTTCCACTAACTCTCAACATTTAATTCCTTTGCAAGGCGAGTATCCTGTGATTCAAACACTGTTAGAGTACCGCAGTTTATCGGCTCGTATCGATACTTTTACTCTGGGTTTACCTGAACGCATTCACCCGATTACAGGGCGCATTCATCCCAATTGGTTTCAGATTGGTGCTAGATCAGGACGGTTTAGTTGTCGAGAGCCAAATTTAACGAATATCCCCAGAGATAAGGAAACCCGACAGTGTTTTAAAGCTGTACCCGGTTACGTCCTGCTCAAAGCCGATTACAGCCAGATTGAACTGCGGATCATGGCGAAGGTTTCCGGCGATCGCACGATGGTGAAAGCTTACTCCAAAGGGGAAGATTTGCACTCTCTCACAGCTTCCTTGGTGCTAGCAAAACCTTTATCTAAAATTACTGTCGAAGACAGACAGCTCGGCAAAATTATTAACTTCGGTTTAATTTATGGCATGGGAGCACAGAAATTTAAGAATATGGCTCAAGCAGAGCATGGAGTCACTTTAACGCTGCAACAAGCTTCACACTTTCGTAAGAAGTTCTTTGAATCCTATACAGGTATCAAACAATTTCACGGCAAAGTTCGGAGCGCCTGGAGCCGAGGTATTCGAGAGAGTCGGACTGTCTTAGGCAGAAGGAGATTATGGTCAAAAGATACTAAACCGTTGCTTAATGAGATGCTAAATAACCCAATTCAAGGAATGAGCGCTGACATTACTAAACTCGCTCTTGCTCTACTTTTTCTGCCTCTGAGCCGTACAGGTGCTAAACTAATTTGTGTCGTTCACGATGAAATTTTAATAGAGTGTCCTCTTGAAGAAGTGAGGCAAGTTAAAGCCTTGCTTAAAAAATGTATGGTGAGAGCCGGGAATAAGTTTCTCTCTCCGATTCCTTGCGAGGTAGAAATTAAGGTGATGGAAAGTTGGGGAGGGTGAGAGATTAACGGGGAAAGAGTGGGGAATGGGAAGTAGGGAGAAACCGCACCGCAGGCATTGCTGTGAAAATTCCACTTCCTGACCACTCCCCATTCCCCTAACAGTCACCGCATAATTCCGCGCCCAACCTCCCACCCCTAAACAACGATTGTTGAGGTGCAAGTGAACAGTTGATTTCAAAACATAATGAATGTAATTCTCACTATTAGTAACCAAGCCGCAAATATCGTTGGTAAGTTATCAAAATGCGCTATTGCCATGCTTCACCAAGCTGAATATAGCGTTATCAGGCAGGAGGGAGAGCGCGGCTACACAACCAATGCTTTAACTGTACGGCTTGAACCAGAAACAGGGTTAACTTGGCAGGGAGTCAAACTCGACCTTGAAAATTGCGGCTACCGCGTCCAAGTTAAGTCTTAGCTTATAATACGATCACCAGTGCATTTGTTATTAAACACATGCACTGGTTATTATTTGCGAGGGAAAGCGCTATAAAACTTTTGCGCTAATTCTATCAACAGTCAAAACTTTTTGGCTCACCAAAAAACCCATGCTATTGTTGGTTATCATGCACTCAAGTTTTATCGTAAGCAGATGGCCGATACTCGAATAACTCTTGCTCTCCCGCCGCAAATTTAGACCCATCCCTCCCAGAAGCAGGCCGAGCAAAGGACGCTTTGTTGCGAATCCCCTGGATATCTTCAGAAGAACGCTCAGACGATAGCACAAACTGAGTTCTCTGATAACGCAAATGGGCCAATTCAATTTTACCCGGTCGCCCTTCACAATAGGCTCGTTCAGCACAGCGCTTTACTGCGATCGCAATTTCAGCACTCGTTGCTCCGGCATAATCAGATAGTAATGAATACCACTGCCTGTCGCTCCAAAGGTTCTCTTTTCCTTCCCCAAACTGCTCTGGGAAATACTTAGCTAAGTGCAAATTGAAAATCTCATAGCGAGCGCCGCTGTGTGGCAAATCCACAAACCAGATTCCGCCGTCGTCAAATCTGCGGATAAGTTCAGCCGGCAGCATTTCTAAGCGGTTAACAGTAGCTAACATTAACACGGGGCTCTCATGTTCCTGCATCCAGGTGAGCAATTTCTGCGACAGCCGTCTAGCTACACCGCCATCAGCATTTGATTCCCAGCCAGAAAAACCCTTGTCAAAATCGTCAAAGAACAGCACGCAGCCGCCCAAATTATCGGCTGTATCCAGCATTTTGTTGAGAGCGCGGTCGGGATTAGAGGAACCTAGAATATTGCCCCAACTTGCTGCTAAAAGCGCATAACCTAGCTTCTTAGCAGCTAGCTTCGCACTCAAACTTTTGCCCGTCCCCGGCGGCCCCCACAGCAGCATTCCTTTGGGAGGTCTGAGGTGATATTTCTTGGCATCAGCTTCTGACAGCTTTACGACTTCGCTCAAATAAGCGTCTAATAAATCTAAACCGCCAGCATGAGGCACGTCTGGAGAAGCAATGAACTCTAACCCCTGGTCTCGAAGTTGCGATATTTTATGCTCCAATACCAACTGTGCGATTTGGACAACTGAAGCGGTCACAGAGAGCGATCGATCTAACACCAATTCAATTTCAGCAGTTGGCAGCCCTAGACTAGAAACAGCCAGCCGTTTTTTAGCAGCTACCGCATCTGAACCAAAATCAAGGGAACAATTGCGATCGCAAAAATTATCTACAAGAACTTCGACTTCAAAACGATCGGGTAACGGACATTTGAGTAGAGGAATTAATGGACTTAGCTTTGATGGCAGTTGGATGTACTCACCCAGCAGTACCCAATATTGGTTGGCCCAACGCCCTTTCAGCTCAAAGAATGCGTTAGCCAATTGAGAATAACGGCGGACAAGAGGCTGTTCGGTACTGTCTGATTCCAAAATATCTTCTAACAAAAAGATACCGGGACAGTCATTTTCCAGCAGAAATTGCAGCACATCACTCCCGACAGATAGCTCAGTTTTACATAAGACGCATTCACTATTATACATCTCCGAAATATCTGAAACGCTTGTCATATCTGAATGACAACCTAAAATTGGGAGATTTTTATCCAAACACCGCACCTGTTGAAGAGTTGCATAGCCAGGATTCCAATAATAAACAGGTAAACAACACTCACTGGCGTACTGATGAAATGATGACAAGATTTTTTGGCGATCTGCACTGTAATATTCTAGGGCAAATATTGGAGTTGGAGGGACTCTTAAATTAGACAAAATCGTGAAATATTTCATGAATTTATACATCTAAATAGAGGATGTTTAACATAAAATTTTAACTAACATAATTAAAATTTAGCGTCCTGCTAATGAGCGAACTTTTCCCCCTCAATTGGAGGGGGTAATTGTGCCTAACGGCACTAATAAATTGATGTTATGCAAGTTAAATTGTCAATCATGGTCACAAGTAAAAAGCAAACCGCCGCCACTCCCACTCGCTCTCAGTCACCAGTGCCTGCTAAATCTAAGCCACCTGAAAAACAGAACAGTCAAACTGTCGGCAGTAACAATGGAGCCAAATCAAAACCTCAACCTAACCTCAGCCCGGAGCAACTTGCTGGCGAGCTAGTCAAACAGATTCGCAATACAATTCATAAGAAGTACGGTGTGACAATTCAGCGTCGCGATAGCCGTATTTCGACAAAGGTTGGCCACGCAATTCGCGAAAAACTGGGATTGGATATTCAAGCTCAGTTGAACAAGCGCAACGGCAATGGCAATGGTAAAAAGTTCGACTGGCAAGAGTGGAACAATACTGTGTTTCCCAAGCTAGTTGGCCGACCCGAGGAACTCAAGTATGGTGTCGAAGTTGTTGCCTTAGCGATGAGCCAACTTTACGATACAATTGCTGACAACCCGCAAGCTGCCATTGCCGATTTAATGGAGTTCAATGCTCAAAGCTTAAAGCGTCGCAACGAGTTAGCTAAATCCTCAGAAGAAGATACTGAAGAACTCGATGAGGACGACGAACTCGATGATGAAGATGATGAAATTGATGACATACTCGATGAAATTGATGAGGATGACGAAGACGAGGAAAGCGATGAGGACGAGGATGAGGATGATGACGATGAGGAGGATGATTTTAGTTTAGACGAAGACGAAGAATTTGAGGAAGACGACGAATAATTGCTAAAGTTTGATTAGAAAGCTCTGCTGAAAAAGCAGAGCATTTTTTTGCCTCTATCGAGGCCTTTTCCACGAATCGCGATTCATTTAATAAGGGGAGGGGGAAGGGGAAGGGGAAGGAACGGAAAGGGTAGAAAAACTTGGGACAAGGGTAGAAAAACTTTAGTAAAATCCCGTTATTACTAAAAAAATTATCCTTCCCCTTCCCCTTCCCCTTCTCCTTCATTTCAGGGTAATGATTGTCGCCACCGTCCGAATCAGGACGCTCTGGGAAGCAGACCCAACAAATTCACAATCAAGGAAATTTTGACCTTGGTTGTGAATTTAATTTACCCACCCACCCACCACTAATTTTTTTGAATTAATTGTAATTAGCAGACTGCCGTCGCTTTAGTTGTGAAAAAAAACACGCTTGAGGGTTAATCATGGCTAATCGCAAATCCGCTCCAACTCCGATGCAAAAGCAATTTGCAGAAACTCTTGAAGAACAGCGCTTCGAGATGTTTTTGCACGTTGCCCGCGAGTTAACTGGACGTGCCAAACAACGACAGTTGCAGAAAGGTAAAGCTCTTGACTGGGAAGCGTTCAATACTTGGTTTAACAAGCAATATGAAGGCTACTCGGCTGACGAGATGCTTGAAGAAATCTTGAGCAACGTTTACTGGCTTTCATCTGAGCAAGCAGTGATTGACTTGCACTTCCGTTATATCGACTCGGCAGTCAAAGCTTCTCATAAGAAAAAGGCAACTGACGATAATGAAGAGATTGATGATTTTATCAAGTAATCAATGACGACCCCCAATAAAGGGGGTAAAATCCTGCTTGGAGCAGGATTTGTTTTGCCCGCCCACCCACCACACCAGTTCCCTTTGCGATATTTGTGATCGCATTCTCAGAAGGCTTTAGTAAGGTTTTGATATTAAACGCGAGCGCGTTTGAGAGATGTTCCACTTGCAAATAAATTATAATCATGTACGAACATATTCAGCATTTTCTCACCCTCACAATTGAAACTGTGGTAATTTTTGGTTACGGTGGCTTAATTGTTCACTATATCGCTACGCTGTTAGCATCGAAGCGAATGAATCCTTCTGAAAAACTCTCAGCAGAACTTGCCCCAGATTTTGTGCCTCTTCTCAATGAAATTGCTTCCTTTCCTGCTGTTACCGAATGTGCAGCAACTCCAGAACCCACAGAAGAACAGCGCCTCACCTCTTCGCTACAATTTAAAGCCGAATTTGCTTCTAATATTCAACTCGATACCGACACATTAAATCTACCTTTCATTCAAGTCGATAGCCTGACTCTTCGACAATGCCGCACCGTTATTCGAGCGCTCAATGCCACTCTCCCACGAAGTGAGCATATTCGCCTGAAACTCAACAAAAAAGATGTGCCAGCAGATTCGTTAAAATTTCAAATCAAGAAGCATTTTAAGCATCGACCGCAGCAATTTGTCTCCCTAATTGAGCAAATTTTGAAAGTTAGTTAGCACGCTCGGGGAATCAACAAGCCAATTAGTCTTTTATTTCAAAACAACTTATGGGAACGATTTGATAGAAAGTTTTTTTGAAGGCACCCTCCTTTTCCTGACCAAGCTATTAGTTACTTTCTTCAGCGCCAAGGGGAATCAGACCCTTGCCCATTTGTTTGCTCAACTCGTTGAGACTCAATCCCCGTTCCATTGCGACCGCACGAATTCTCTCCATCCTACCGACGTTACCTGGATATAAGCTAGATAGCAGCATATCTGCCTGCCGCGAAGATTTGTTGCGCTGTTAATTGCAAGCCGGGAAAGATTGAGGAAATAAGCAGATCGTCATTTTGAAACAACTGTTTTTGATACTCGTCTTCTCGCAGCGTACAAATTGTAACTGTCGGCTGTTTGGGTTTGCCAATATATTCTCTGCCGCCAATGCCCAGATAGTCAACAATCCAATACTCAGGCACTCCTAGTATGGCGTAATCTTCAACTTTGCGGGCGTAATCGTTCTGCCAGTTGGTGCTAACGACTTCAGCAATCAGTTTAATTGAGGAACCTGATGTAATTACAGGTTCTTGTTGCCACAAAGGTTCATTAATTAGTCGAGTTTGGTTTAATACAAGCACATCGGGGCGAAATGCTGTTGCTGTTCCTAATAGTTTGATGAGACAGCGAGGGGGGATAAGGTAGGGTAGATCCAGGCGGTCAATTTCTACATTCAGTTTTCGTCCCAGAAAACCGGATATTTGTTCGTGCGGCCCTGTTGGTTCCATTTCGGTTAATTCACCATCAATCAGTTCGTAGCAATCGCTGTCGCCGTAGCTTGTAATAAATTCATCAACAGTTATAAGTTTTGGATGTGATTGAACCATTATATTTTTTCCTGATATATTGGCAGGGCACAATACCGTAAGTTAGAACATTTTTTAACCGATAAAAACACCGTTGTTACTATTAATAAAACTTCTCGTAACTAGTTGATAGAAAGTTTTTTTGCTCTAACCTCTCTTTCCATATCTGGCAATTAGTTACTTTTTTCACCATTGCCAAGGGGAATCAGACCCCGGCCAATCTGTTCTATCAACTCGTTGAGACTCAATCCGCGTTCAATGGCGATCGCGCGAATTCCTTCCCATCCTACCGATGTTACCTGAATATTTCTTTGCTTCTTGGGTTCTTCATAGCGGGGTTGTCCCCCAGAGCGGTTGAGGTTGGCTAGTGAGTTGGGATGGGGGTGAATTCCTTTCCTAGGTGACATAGCGTGGATAGCATTTCCTTTTTTTTACTATTTTCGCATTTTCTGGAGGCTTCTCGACGATAACTATGTTAGTGTTGAATAGTTCAAGAAAATTCCTGCCCGCGCTGACTCCCCTACTCCGGTTGCGGTCGAGCGCGGGCGAGCCTTGCATTCAACAAACTCGCCAGGAATGCGTCAAATGCAATCAGAAGCAGACGATCGGGAGCCGCAAGCGTTAATTGTTTTGCCGGGGGGTATTGGAGGGTGTACCTCTTGTGCTGCGAAACAACTGCGAATCGACCCCGAATTTCAATCTCTCATTCCTCCCCTGAGTAAAGACGAAAAAGCCGCCCTGCAAGCGAGCATTCTGGAGGAAGGATGCCGCGATCCGTTAGTAGTCTGGGCCGAGGAAAAGCTTCTCATCGACGGCCACAACAGGTTCGCCATCTGTACCGCGCACGGCATACCATACAAAATTGTAGAGATGTCTTTTGACAGTCGGAATGCAGTCAAGGTCTGGACGATCGCCAACCAACTGGGACGGCGCAGCTTGACGCCAGAATCCGTTAGCTACCTGCGCGGCACCTGGTACGAGCTGACCAAGGAATCTCACGGGGGCAAGCGTTCGGCAAACTGTCATTTTGACAGTTTGACAGACAAAGTATCGCCAGATAGAGCAAGCTGTCAAAATGGCAGCTTGACAGACAAAACAATGCCAGATGAGGCAAGCTGTCAAAATGACCACTTGACAGACAAAACAATGCCAGAAGGAGCAAGCTGTCAAAATGGCAGCTTGACAGACAAAACAGCACGAGAGTTAGGAGAACGGTTCAAAGCTTCCCCCAGAACGATTTACCGGGATGCCCAATTTACTCGAGCTGTGGATGCTCTTAGTTCTATTGGAGGAGAAGATGTGAAGTGGAAGATTCTTAACCGCTCTGCTGGGCTGACAAAGAAGGAAGTTCTTGCTTTGGCCAATGATGCTCGCAGTCGTCCGGCTCAAGTTGCCAAAACTTTACAGGGGCGATGCCGGAAAGTGAAACCTGAAAAGCAACCTGCCATCGCTCACCACCTAACGCTCAAAATTAGTTCGTTAGTAGAAGTGTATGCGCCCGATCGCCAGGACGTTAACGGTCGGTTGGGGCGCATTCAGTCAGTGGGCGAGAAAACGGCTACCGTGTGGATGCGGCACATCCCTACTCTTGCCATGAATTTGCATACCTTCAAACACTCGGCTCTTACTGCTGTACCGCTCGAAAATCAACCCGGACTTCAAGAAATTTGCGATCGCACTGGCCGACTTCACCAATTAGGAAATCTAGATCCTTTTGAGATAGAAATCCTCAACTTGTTAGAAAGAGCAACGGTTCTTACTCCCACCGAATTGCAGTATTTAGAACATATTGAGAACACACACAAGCTTGATTGAGTGCCTCACAACTATTTTTCATTTTGAGAACAGCAATAACTTCGGAAAGTTTATTTGATTCACTTGACAGTTCAAACACTGAGTCAATTAATTTTTGTTGAGCTGCTAATTGTTGCAGTGAATAACAAGCTATTGCTCGCACTCGCTCTGGAGACTTGCTAGCATTTTTAGCAGCAAACGGTCCCCAGAAAGCACTCAGTACAATCTTAATCTGTTCCGATATTGGGTATGTTTGACTCAAACAGTAATCCCAAACCATCTTATCGAATGGGTCGTCTAGTGCAACTAAAACACCCGATATTTGCGACTGCACTTGCTTCTGATTTGGGTCAGGTAACGGCTGATTGTTCAAATTGGCAATCATAAATTTCTCCTGTTAAGCTAACTTATTTACATCCCATTCAAGACTTTAGTATTTGCCCTCAAGGAACAAATTCTCGTTCTTGAGGGGAGCGAATCCACAAAGTACAAAATCCTTTTTGTGCAGGTTTACCCTCTACTGTCAGCGTCACCCCCAATCGATTTATCTCAGTTTCACACAATTTTTTGCCACCTTTCTCGCTCAACAAAGCTTGATTCCAGCTCATAAGTTGGCGAGCATATTTCCCTTCATTGCTTGTTGCCCACTGAATTGTATCCGCGTTCTTGCGAGCAAACTGACCCTCTTTGCTCAGCCCCCATTCGAGAGCTACAGCTTGTTCTAAAGTGAGCTGGCGCGGCCCTTTTGGGTCGAGTTCAGGCGGTGGAATGAACCGGGGCACAGCTAACCCGATAAAAGCGCCGATCGCCATTGCCCCTAACACCACCCCGCTCCCAAAAATCACCGACCAAATATCGTGAGCAACTTTCTCTAAAGCTGCTTGTCGCACTAGGGTGTAAACTGAGTTGGAAATGTGGCGATGTTGCACCTTAACAGCCGCTTTTCCCTGCCGTTCTAAAAACTCCCTGCTTTCTTTTTCCCAATTTTCAGTAAGCTGCCGAACTTGTTCCAGTTCTTGAGAAATAACAGCTTGAGAATCTTTCAAATCACCTTGCCATTGAGATTGCCAATTCTTGAAAAACTGGTCAATCTCTTGTGGTTTTTTTTCTAACAGCAGTTCGAGTTGACCTGTAGCCAGCAATACGATAAAAAGCGGGTCATTTTTATTGAGACCGTATCGGTAAGCTGTCTGAATGACATGAGAGCGAAATTTGGAGTCTTTGCCCTTGAGTACCTGGCTGATTAGTGACTCAGTATCTCTCTCGTACATGGGAGAGGCAGATAAAGGATCTCTGTTCAGAGCTTCTCTTTCCCTCGAATCATCCTCTATGAGTTCCCAAAACTCCTTTTCATTTAGCTTACTCCCATCTGATTCCAACTTTTCTTCTACTGCATCTTCTGGAAATGTATCTGGAGAATCGGGCCAACTTTGCGAATTTTCAGCGAATTGTATGGAATTATTTTTGGTATTATTAAGTCTGCCCTGTTCCCTTGGCGTTTCCAATATCTCGCCCAACTCTTGAGAGTCAACTTCGGAAAGTTCTTCTAAAAGTCTATCGGACATTTAACCTCCTACCTAATCAAAATCCTAATCTTTATGCTGTTCTGCATCGCGCATTCTATAGTGTGAACTCATATTTTGTCCGTCTCCTAACGAGTTCATCACCCATTGATATCGTTTCCGCCTGCATCGTCAGGTGATAAATTAGAGGGCAATTCATGAATGATTGTTACAAGTCGCCACCTATCTCGGCGCAATTTTCAGTTGTTCGATTCACAGTCAACAGCGTCGCCCTGCCCTTCGACTACGCTCAGGAACCGCGTAGCCGAAGGGTCGAAGGGTCAACAGTCAACATCATGTCTGAGTGCAACCGGAATTGATATGACTGTAAAATTTACAGGAATACCCGCAAATTATCGGTTTAGACACTATCTGTAGTATTAAGATGTGTTTCGGCACACCGAGCCCGCTGGCCCAGTGGTGAAGAAGTTTTTGAAACCCTGGAAATCTCGTAGCGGGCGATCGATCAATCTTCTTACTTTCAGAGTTTTAACGCAATAAACGTTGTTTATTGCTAATATCCAACGCCTGGGATAACACAACTGCGTTGATTGCACTCAGCCAGCCGGCTGGTTTCGGCACACCCTATCAGTAGAGTGTGTGCGTAAGCCTTAATTTAGATTCTTAAAAGCTTACGATACCTTTTTTACAAATTACAGCCTCCTGAGACTTTACCACCTGTTGCTTATTTTGTTACTTATTTTGTTGCTCATTTTCTATTTGCATTTCCTCATTTTTTTTTCGTTCATAGGGCGCGATGACTTCTTTTTTATTGCGATTGGGTACGTTGTTAAACAAACCTACATCTTCTATCAGGCGGAAACAGTCTTCCAGAAAAGTATGCAATCGCTGCTGACTAATCAAGAAAAATTCAGAGTGTTTCATTGCTTGAGAAAATGACAACCGCTTCGTATCAATAAACTTGCGCTCTCTTGCACTCAGAGCCGGCAAATCTACCACAGGAATTCGGTAATTATTAATGAGCTTGTTCATTTCTTTATGGCTTTGTACGTGCGACCAATCTTTGCAAACTCCAAAATTGCGGACAAAAATGTGATTGAGCTGACCTTCAAAGTAGTTGAAAGAGTCAATAAACATTTCAATGCTGTCCGTCGTGCCACCGCAAATAAACCACTTGCATACATCAACTCCTGACTGCTCTTTAAAATCAGGAGAGGTTAAATTAGCTTCGTCAATCCATTTGTTGATAATGCTGTAAACCCGAGCTGGTAAATTGACAATCACAGGAGTTTCTACTGCTGTTTCAAAAATAATATCGATATCGAAAAACTTCTCTTCATCTTCAACTAAAGCTACGATTTTTGCATTGTGTTCAGGATAGCGCTGCTGCACGTCAGGATTTTGAAAATCGCCATCAATTAACGTGTACAGCAGTTCATACTTCTGATTGAATTCAACCAGAATCCGAGTTAGCATCGACTTGCCAACACCACCTTTCTCGCCGTCAACCAAGTGAATCATGTTAGTCATTTCATTCCTCCTTGCTGGATGTCGATGTCTATTCAAGACTTAATAATTTTTAACTAAAGCTAGGCCCGACCATTGCCGGATCGAAACCAGCTAAGTTAAATGCGCTGTTTTCAAACTCAACTTCTCCCGAAAATTCCTCTGGTTCTTTTTCTTCGGGCAAACTTGCGGGATTTGAACTCTCAGGGGCAGTTAATTCCGTAGCAATAGATGCACCTGAATTCGATAAGTGAGGGAAAGTAGCTAAAGGAATTAAACCCGAAGAAATACCAGGGGCAATTACTCCTAACTCGGTACAGTTAAATCCCGCATCTCGGCAAACTTCATCTATCTGCCTAAGCAAAAAATTAATGCTTTCTCGCCTCAAATACTCTAACTCTGTACTAGAATGACTACCGCTATTGCGTAATGATGCTAACAGCCACCGCGCTTTGATTAGAGGTAAAATCGTTTCCTGTAAACTAAAAAAAGGATGATTTTGCAGGTAAGATAGCAAGATAGCGTCTTCGGAATCTGGCAAAACTTGACAGCGCCAGCAAAATTCCTTGTAACGTTTTCTAGGCATAATTCCTCACCTTCTTTCCAGCACCTCGGTAGGGTCCTCCCAATAAGAGAGCTGCATCTAAGTTTGCTTCTGATTCCTCTAATGAAGGTTCTGTATTGGACGACTCCTCCTCCTCACTCCATTTATTAGAATCATCTAAGCAGCTATCTTTGATACTTGAATCAGTCTTTTGTTGAGCGCAAACTTCACTGTTTTGTTCAGTAATAATTTCAGTCTTTTGTTCAGTGGGTTCCTCAAATTTTTGTTTAGCGGGTTCTTCAAATTTTTGTTCAGTAATATCTTCAGTCTTTTGTTCAGTAGATTGCTCAAATTTTTGTTCAGTAGATTGCTCCGATTTAGCGTGAGTAAATTGCTCAATTTTTAATTGAGTAGGTGGCTCGGATTTTGGGTGAGTAGGTTGTTCAGATTTGGGCTTGGTAGATTGTTCAGATTTGGGCTTGATAGATTGTTCAGCACATTCTTTTACACTCTGTATATCAGTTGGAGGGAGTGGAGCATCTCCTGAAGTAGAAGTTGTATCTTCTGCCCTCTGAGAAGTTGCCGCAACAGAGCTTTGCCTCAGTACCTCAAACTGAGATTTGAAGTAAGAAAATAGTCCGTAAACATCAGCTATGCGGCAACCTAAACCATCAGGGTCAAGTGTTTTTGGCACTGTTATGCCTGCGTGCCAAGACAGCGAATAAGGAGAAAACTGATTTCGCAGTTCTGGCTTCATATATTCAGAAGTCCCCCCGCAAAATACAATTTCATCTAAATCGGGCGGCAGCACTTCATTAATCCAATGAGATAGCATTCGAGCGTAGTCGAAGCGAGACAGCTTGACTGCTTCAATCAATTGGTCAACTTCTCGATCTTTAGCTGTTTCCTCTCGATTCCGAGCAATTCGGTAAAAGTAAGGGCGGTTGTAGCTTACGCCCGCTTGAGCGATTGATAAAGCCAAACGGGAAGCATCGTAGTTAGATGTTCGCTCTTGAACTAGATCCACCAACCTTACCATTCCTAAGTCTGAAGTTTTGCCCTTACCGACAGCACCGCGTGCCGAAACTATTACCGAAGCATTGCGAAATCCTACCATAACAAAGGCAGTTACCCGCTGCTTGAAGGCTGAACCTAAATTACTGTTGTGGATCAAAGCAATGCCGCCACCTTCTTGCAAAGCTTGGGTTTTGTCCAGGGTGACGGATAGCTTGCCTGTGGGTGTTTCAAATGAAGCAGAGTATTGACTTAAGAGTTCAAAAAATTGCTTGGAGTCATTAAACTCGCCTGGGGGCAAGAAAACGGAGATCGCAGCGCTAAATTGACTGCCTAAATCTAACTTCCGCGACACTACCCACAAAGCTGCTAGAGCTTTGTACAAAGCGCTACTGTACTTCAGTCCCGCTAAACCGATGTGAGCATTGAATTGCGATGCTGCTAGGTAACCAACGGCTCGGCATTCATTACCAATTGCCACCCAAGCAATATTTTCGGGAGATGCTGATGCGAGGTTGGGTTGTGTGAAACAATTGGCTATGTCTTGGCTCACTGGCCCCACCTGCGATTCCATTACAAAGGAGTTCGCTTTACTGCCTGCTTGCGAGCTTTGGCAGAAAACTCTAGTAGATAAGCCGCCAAAATCTATAGCCAGAATCGCATCTGGTATTGAGGATTTTTTCTTCATAAACGCTGGCTTTTATTACGTTACAAAATGATAGTATTGGCTTCAGTTTAAGTCTGACCTCACCAAATCCGGTGGTTTTGGATAATTAAAATAGCCCCCTCCAAATGGCGGGGACAGGCTGCCTTTCAAGGAAAAAATCTTGGGTAGATTATCAGGGAAAGAGCTTTAGAGTTGTAAGAAACGGTGTAGGTATTGTGAGTGAGATACCGAGCAGGTACGCCCAAAGTATCTTCAATAAAGTGTTTGAGTTCGGTGTGGGAGTAGCACTTCTCGAACGTACCCCACTTGGTAATTACGCCATCGTTATAAGCAATACCCGCATGATTGGTCGATCGCGGGCGTGATAGCACTAACCACCAGAGTTGGGCGGGTTAAGTGGTAAGCAGAGGTCATACTAAATCAACTTAATATCAAGAGTAATTTTAAATATACGAAAAATTTAAAGTAAAGGCAGAAGTGTTGAATGATAGGAAAAGATTGCTAAAATTGGCCCAACAATGTATAATTGCAGAGTTATAAATTATTAATAATCAACTGAAATGCTATTTTCTAACTTCCCCAAAATTGT